>NZ_JAGXJM010000169.1:0-372 GCF_019091445.1 Streptomyces sp. GbtcB7 | reverse complement strand
CCGGCGCGCTGGGCGATGTGGCGGGCGGCGACCTTGTCGCCGAGGTCGCGGATGGCCTGCGGGGGCGGGCCGATCCAGGTCAGGCCGGCGTCCAGGACCGCCTGGGCGAACTCGGCGTTCTCCGACAGGAAGCCGTAGCCCGGGTGGATGGCGTCCGCGCCGGAGTCCTTGGCGGCCTGGAGGACCTTGGCGATGTCCAGGTAGCTGGTGGCGGGGGTGTCACCGCCCAAAGCGAACGCCTCGTCCGCCGCCCGGACATGCGACGCGTCCCTGTCTGGTTCCGCATACACGGCAACGCTCGCGATCCCGGCATCCCGGCACGCCCGGGCCACGCGGACAGCGATTTCGCCACGGTTGGCGATGAGCACCTTG
>NZ_JAGXJM010000168.1:0-373 GCF_019091445.1 Streptomyces sp. GbtcB7 | reverse complement strand
TGTGACCGACGCCGGGTGGGATCGCCTCCGAGCGCATGGCTTGGGAACCATCGTCGACCTCCGCCGTCCGAGTGAACGAACGGCGTCCGTCCCCCGCGACATCGCCGTCCGGCATGTCGGTCTCGACGGGGACGAACGGCACTTCTGGGAATCTCGGGAGAAGGACGGGCAGTGGGGAACTCCGCTGTCCTACCTGGACCCCGTCGGGGAGCTGCCGCATCGGCTCGCGGGTGCCCTCGAGGAGATCGCGCGAGCCCCTACGGGCGGCATCCTTTTCCACTGTGGCGCAGGCTGGGATCGGACCGGCCTGCTGGCTGCGGTCCTGCTGAAGGCCGCCGGTGTGACCGAGGATGCCGCGACCCGCGACTACCTC
>NZ_JAGXJM010000167.1:0-374 GCF_019091445.1 Streptomyces sp. GbtcB7 | reverse complement strand
GTCGCTCTCGTGGTGGCGAACTCCGGTCGTTACCCATATTTTCTGCAGCAGTACGGCCAGGAGACCTGGAACGTCGCAGCGGGTCCTGTCATCACAAAGACTGACGCCGAACTCGGGATCGCTCACGGCAACAATCAGCTGGACAACGGCTTCTTCCGTGCGTGATGGGACCGGGCCACTCGGTCAGAACAGCACTACCTCAGAGCGATGGCTGCGGACGGAGACGCCGGTAGTTTCTCGGGAGAGATCGCGTCACGGCCCGGCAAGAGTCCAAAAAGCTTGGGCCCGACCCGCGCCGCGCTGATCGGGAAGGGCTTGGTGTATGCCCCGGAACACGGAGTCGTCGCCTTCACCGTTCCCGGCATGGCCGCATT
>NZ_JAGXJM010000166.1:0-374 GCF_019091445.1 Streptomyces sp. GbtcB7 | reverse complement strand
GACGTCGCGTTCGAGGCCGCGGATGAGGCCTTCGATACGGGCAATCTCAGTGCTCTTTGCGGCCTGATTGGCACGCGCTTTCTCCACGTCGTCCCACGTGGGATACTTCGCCGCGAACGCCGGTACCGCTACGCCCAGCCCCACCGATCCGACCACGACTCCTATCGCGGCCAAGCCGACGACGCCACGGCGGGAAATGGTGCGAAGCGATCGCAGTTCGTCGGCGGTGGGGCGCACCCGCAGTCAACGTCAGGCACACGCAGGGGTTCCCCCGGGTTGCGGCGTTTCATCGGGCGTCCTTCCGGGCGAGGGCGGTGAGGTATTCGTTGTACGCGTCGAGGTCGGCGTGCCCGTACGCGTCAGCGTGCCGGTCG
>NZ_JAGXJM010000165.1:0-377 GCF_019091445.1 Streptomyces sp. GbtcB7 | reverse complement strand
CTACTACGCGGGCACCCGCGTCGGTGTCCCGTACGGCCAGGGCGACGTCGGCGCCCGCCGCGGCGAGCGCCCGGGCCGTCTCCACCCCGATTCCGGAACTGGCCCCGGTCACCACGGCCCGACGGCCGTGCAGGTCGACACCGTCAATGACCTCGGCAGCGGTGGTGCTCGCCCCGAACATGCGGGGCGTCTGAGGCACGGACATGAGATAGGTCTCCTGACTTGGGAAAGCCGATCCTTCAGCGCGTGCGGCGCACGCGCTGGTTGTGTTTGTCACCCCGAACTGTGGGGGTTTTGCGGGGCGGGTGCGGTCGGGCCGCACCCAGCCCATGCATCAGGTCACCGGGCGTCCGACGAGTCGCCAAGAGGCGCCCAGG
>NZ_JAGXJM010000164.1:0-377 GCF_019091445.1 Streptomyces sp. GbtcB7 | reverse complement strand
GACTTCCCCTCCGGCGGCGACGAGTGCCACATGGCGTTCCACTTCCCCGTCATGCCGCGGATCTTCATGGCGGTACGCAGGGAATCCCGGTACCCGGTGTCGGAAATCCTGTCGAAGACCCCGGCGATCCCGTCCGGCTGCCAGTGGGGCATCTTCCTGCGCAACCACGACGAGCTCACCCTCGAAATGGTCACCGACGAGGAACGCGACTACATGTACGCGGAGTACGCCAAGGACCCGCGGATGCGCGCCAACATCGGCATCCGGCGGCGGCTCGCCCCGCTGCTCGACAACGACCGCAACCAGATCGAGCTGTTCACCGCCCTGCTGCTGTCCCTGCCCGGCTCGCCGATCCTCTACTACGGCGACGAGATCGG
>NZ_JAGXJM010000163.1:0-380 GCF_019091445.1 Streptomyces sp. GbtcB7 | reverse complement strand
CGTACCGCCATGAAGATCCGCGGCATGACGGGGAAGTGGAACGCCATGTGGCACTCGTCGCCGCCGGAGGGGAAGTCACCGAAGTAGTCGACGACGTCCTCGGGCCACTGGTTCGCCTCCGCCAGCAACACCGTGTCCGGGTACTGGGAGTCGATCTCCTTGCGGACCCTTTTCAGGAACTCGTGCGTGGCGGGGAGGTTTTCGCAGTCGGTTCCCTCGACCTGGTAGAGGTACGGCACCGCGTCGAGGCGGAATCCGTCGATTCCGAGGTCCAGCCAGAAGCGGAGGGCCGCGAGGATCTCTTCCTGGACGGCGGGGTTCTCGTAGTTGAGGTCGGGCTGGTGGGAGAAGAAGCGGTGCCAGAAGTACTGCTTGCGGAC
>NZ_JAGXJM010000162.1:0-380 GCF_019091445.1 Streptomyces sp. GbtcB7 | reverse complement strand
CGTACCGCCATGAAGATCCGCGGCATGACGGGGAAGTGGAACGCCATGTGGCACTCGTCGCCGCCGGAGGGGAAGTCGCCGAAGTAGTCGACGACGTCCTCGGGCCACTGGTTCGCCTCCGCCAGCAACACCGTGTCCGGATAGTGCGTGTCGATCTCCTTGCGGACCCGCTTCAGGAACTCGTGCGTTGCCGGAAGGTTTTCGCAGTTCGTTCCCTCGACCTGGTACAGGTATGGCACCGCGTCCAGCCGGAACCCGTCGATGCCCAGGTCCAGCCAGAACCGCAGCGCGGAGATGATCTCCTCCTGGACGGCGGGGTTCTCGTAGTTGAGGTCGGGCTGGTGGGAGAAGAAGCGGTGCCAGAAGTACTGCTTGCGGAC
>NZ_JAGXJM010000161.1:0-381 GCF_019091445.1 Streptomyces sp. GbtcB7 | reverse complement strand
CGTATCGTCTGGCCGCGTCGGCCGAGATGCTCTTCATCGACCGGCCGTTCGTGGAGCGCGTCGAACGCATCCGCGATCGGGGTTTCGAGGTCGAGATCTGGGACTGGAGCACGAAGGGCCTCACCGCGCTCGCGCGGACCGGAGCGACGTTCTCGTCGATGACCGGGTACCTCCGCGGCGATCTCACCACTCCCGAGGGCATCTCGGAGCTGCTGCGCACGGCAGAGGAGTCGCTTCGCGCGGCCGAGGTGATCGACGCACCGCGCCTGAACCTCCACGGCACGGGACTCGACCCGCAGGGTCTCCCCGTCGTGCCGCGGACCGAGGTGTCGGGCGCGGACTGGATCACCGCGGGCAGTCCGGTCACCGGGCCGCTGACCT
>NZ_JAGXJM010000160.1:0-382 GCF_019091445.1 Streptomyces sp. GbtcB7 | reverse complement strand
TGGGCCGCACGGATGCTCCTGCCCCTGGGCACCGACCTCGCACTGGGCACCCTGCGCACCCTGGCCGCCCAGCAGGGCACCCGCGCCGATCCGGCGGCGGAGGAAGAGCCGGGCAAGATCCTCCACGAGGTGCGGCGCGGGGTCTTCGACGACGGCATGGGCCTTCGCCTGCCGCCGGTCTACTACGGCACGGTTGACGCGACCCCCCTGTGGATCTGCCTGCTCCACGACGCATGGCGCTGGGGCCTGCCCGCCGATGACATCGAACCGCTGCTGCCCGCGCTCAAGGCGGCGCTCGGCTGGATCGACGCCGCCGCCCGGGCCGGAGACGGGTTCCTGTCCTACATCGACCACAGCGGCACCGGCCTGGCCAACCAGGGCT
>NZ_JAGXJM010000016.1:0-249484 GCF_019091445.1 Streptomyces sp. GbtcB7 | reverse complement strand
GCACGGGAGGGAGTGGAGCGGCGATCCCGTCCACCCCCCCCGGGCGGACGCCACCGGTGAGACCGGGGTCGGTCTGGTGGATGCCGACGTGGATCACCGACGCCCCCGGCTCGATGTGCTCGGGGCCGATGAGCCCGGGCACCCCGGTGGCGACCACGACGATGTCGGCCGGCCGGGTCACGGCCGCGAGGTCCGTCGTGTACCGGTGGGCGATCGTGACGGTCGCGTCCCGTTGCAGGAGCAGCTGGGCCATGGGCCGCCCGACGAGTTCGGAGCGTCCGACCACGACGGCGTGGGCGCCCTTGATGGTGACGCCCTCCGCGTCGAGCAGTTCGACGACACCGCTGGGGGTGCAGGGTCGCAGGCCGAACTCCCCGCGGGCCAGCAGACCGGCGCTCGCCGTGGTCAGTCCGTCCACGTCCTTGCCGACGGGGATACGGTTGATCAGCGCGGCGGAGTCGAGCCCCTCGGGCAGGGGCAGTTGCAGCAGGATGCCCGACACCTCGGGGTCGGCGGCCAGTTCGTCGATGACGGCGGCGACCTCCTCCTGCGTGGCCCGCTGCGACAACGTCCGGTGGAAGTCGCGCATCCCCGCCTCGTGGATCGCGCGCCGTTTGTTGGCGACGTACACGGCGCTGGCCGGGTCGTCACCGACGAGGATCGTCGCCAGGCCCGGCACGCCCGCGCCGGCGGCGACGCGGGAGGCGACCTCCTCGGCGACCCGTGACCGGATGTCCCGGGCGATCTTCTTGCCGTCGATTGTCGTCGTCATGGCAGTGACATCACCTTCTGGTGTGGGAACCCTCTGCGGTGAAAACTGGTGGAGACCGATGGAAACCGGTGCATCGGTCAGGCGAAGACGATCGTGTGGTTGCCGTCGCGGATCACGCGGTCCTGGCTGTGCCACTCCACCGCCCGGGACAGGACGGCCCGTTCGACGTCCGCGCCCCGGCGCTGGAGGTCGGCGGCGTTCTCGGCGTGCGTCACCCGGACGACGTCCTGCTCGATGATCGGGCCCTCGTCCAGGTCCTCGGTCACGTAGTGGGCGGTCGCGCCGACGAGTTTCACGCCCCGCTCCTTCGCTTTGGCGTAGGGGCCGGCGCCGATGAAGGCGGGCAGGAACGAGTGGTGGATGTTGATGATCGGCACGCCCACCTGGGCGATGAAGTCCCCCGACAGGATCTGCATGTAGCGGGCGAGCACGATGAAGTCGACGTTGCCCCGCAGCAGCCGCAGGTGTTCGGCCTCGGCGGCGGACTTGTCGGGACCCGTCGACGGCACGTGGAAGAAGGGGATCCCGAAGCCGCGGACCTCCTCGGCGGTGTCGGGGTGGTTGGAGATCACCATGGACACTCTGATGGGGAGTTGACCCCGCCGCTGCCGCCAGAGCAGGTCGAGCAGACAGTGGTCCGACTTCGAGGCGAAGATCGCGACCCGCTTCGGCACGGACATGTCCCGCAGCGTGAACCGAAGCTCGAACTCCTCGGCGAGCCGCGCCTTCAGCTCGCTCTCGATCGCGGGCAGCGCCGCCTTGAGGTTGTCCAGGCTGAAGACCGTCCGCTGGAAGAACGCGCCACCCTGCGGATTGTCGGAGTACTGGTCGAGCGAGACGATGTTCGCGCCGTGGCTGCTGAGCACCGCGCCGACGGCGGCGACGATACCGGTGCGGTCCTTGCCCTTGACGATCAGCGAGGCGTGGTGCGGGGCGTGCCGGGGTGCGCGCGGGCGCGTCCTGGGTGAGCGTCACGTCAGTTCTCCTTGTCGCGGAAGTCGGCGACCCACTCGGAGGTGGTCTTCAGGCCGCCGAATGTGTAGAAGTGCAGCTTGAGTTCGCCGTGCCGGCGTGCGTCGTAGTCCTTGGCCAGTGCCCGGATGAAGCGGTCGGGTCCGGCGGTGCCCATGAGGTTGGTGAGCGAGAAGCCGTACTTCTTGGCGATGGACGTACTCGTGCCGACGCCGAAGCGGGCCGCGTAGGTCATCAGCCGTCTGATCCCCGCGGGCCCGGGCACACCGATCCGGACGGGCAGGTCGATGCCCCGGGCCCGTACCGCCTCGACCCAGGCCAGGACGGCGTCGACGTCGAATCCGAACTGGGTGATGACGGCGCCGGGCAGCCCGTGCTCCTCAAGGGCGGCGCTCTTGTGCTCCATCGCCGACCAGAGCACCGGATCCGCGATCGCGGGGTGTCCCTCGGGGTAGCCGCTCACCCCGACGTGCCGCACGCCGTGTTTCTGCAGCAGTCCGGACCGGATCAGGGCCAGTGCGTCGTCGTACGGGCCGTGCGGCTCGGCGGGGTCGCCGCCCACGACGAAGACGTTGTCGGCGAGGCCGTCCGCCTCCAACGCGGCGAGGAACTCCTCCAGCGCAGCCCGCGAGGGCAGCCGACGGGCCGATATGTGCGGTACGGGGACGAAGCCCAGCCGTTTGACCGCACGCGCGGCGGCCAGTCGCATGTCGAGGTCCTCGTTGCCGAGGAAGGTCACATTGATCCGCGTGCCCCGAGGGATGGTGCCGCGGGCCTCCTCGAGCTTCGGGACGTCCTTGCCCGTCATCTCGAGAGAGAAGTCATCCAGCAAAGGGGCGACGGCCGACGCCGCTGCCGTGGAGACGGAATCCATGGTGCTCCTTGTTCACATCGTTTTCCGTGTCGCATGGGTTCTCCGGGAGGTGCGCGGGTGGGGGCGCGCGACAGTGCCGCAGGGGGAGTCGACTCCCCCTGTTTCAGGCGGTGGATCACGCCATCACGTACACTAAATCGATCTAGTGACGAAGCGTAGCAGGTAGCTAAATCGTTCTAGCAATAGGGCGGGAGCATTTCGTACGACGAGCGTCGGCCGAGAGGGAGCGGAAGCGCGGTGAAGGCTGGTTCGGGGCGGGTGGCGTCGAACGAAGTCGCCGCGGCGAGCGGCGTCGCGCGGGCGCTGCGCGCGGGCTCGTCCCGGATCGTCGTACTTGACGGGCCGTGAACTCGACGACAGCGGTGGCAGTTTGAGGGTCGTTTGGGTCAGGTCGTTTCAGGAGACGGTGCTTGATCAGTGCAGATGTGCGTGCCGGACCCCCGCGGCCCAGGCCTGATCCATCCAAACGACAGGCCCTGGCCCCGCCGACGCCGTTCGTCGTGCCCCGTCCCCCTCGCTTTCCGGGTCGGGCCCCGGCCGTTGTGGCCGCGGTAGGGGCCACGGGGGCTGCCCTTCTGATGCCGAGCTGCTCGCGCGTGCCGTCCCGTCGGGGTCGCGGAGGTGACCGCCGACGGGACCACCCGGTCCCACAACCCGGCCCGGTGGCAACGCCGCTGAGGTCAGGCGTTGCGCCGGTACAGCGTGCGCGCGTGCTGGTTGAAGGGCGCGGGCTGGACCGTGGCGCGGATGCGGGGGAGTCCGAGGTCCGCGTCCGGGGCCGTCCCCGGTCCGGGGTGCTCGCCCCACACCACCGACACTTCGGTGCCCGGCTCCGCGTACCGCTGGTCGATCAGGGTCAGCGACAGGACGGTGCCCACCGGATCGATGCTCGCGCTCTGGAAGGTGATGCCGACGAGCCCGGAGCCCGACTCCACCCGGTGCCGGGAGTAGCTGAGCACGAATCCGGGGTCGTCCCCGAGGACCTTGCGCACGTCGTCGGTGTCGAAGACCAGCGTGACCTTCTTGCGCAGGACCTCGTCCTTGGCCTTGCGCAGGGCGTCACGGCCGATGAAGTCGTGGTTGAACGAGATCATCTTGCCGTAGCCGAGTTCGTACGGGGAGCAGTAGTAGTCCTCGATGTTCTCCGAGAAGAAGCTGCCGCCCAGGGGCCGTTGGCCCTCGATGCCGTACAGGGCGATGTGCCTGCGGTACGCGAGCAGCTCCGGGTCGCTGTAGATGCCGGGTACCGGCGACGGCACCCAGCCGCTCTCCACGCTGGGTGTGGCGTACGCGAGCGCGCCCACCTGGACCAGCCCGAAGGGCTCACCCGCCCGCAGCAGCGCCTCCTTCACCGCCTCGGCGTGCTCCCACGCGCCGATGAACTCGTAACCGGCCTGCCCCGCCATGCCGTGGCGCAGGGCGCGGAAGCCCATTCCGTCCAGGGTGACGGGGGAGGAGTGGAAGAACTTGGTCGGCGGCAGCGGGCCGCCGAACGCGCGCTCCACGAGTTCGCTCGCCAGCGGTCCCTGGATCTGATAGCGGAACAGCTTCGGGTCACCGCTCTCGCGGAACGCCGACGACGGGTCGGTGACGTAGGTGACGTCGTAGCCGCCCTGTTCCCCGTGGTACTGGACCCAGTGCTGGGCGGTGGGGATGCCGCTGAGCGTGTACGTGTTCTCCGCGTCGCGGGACAGGATGCCGTCCGTGACGATGTTCCCGTCCCGGGTCACGGGTATGTACTGCTTGGCCTGACCCACGGCGAAGTTCTCGAAGTTGTTCGCGCCCAGGTCCGCGAGCAGACGGGTGGCGTCGGGTCCCTCGATGAACATGTCGTACATGTGGTGCGAGAGGTTGAGAAGCGCAACGCCCTCGTGCCACGCGGCCTGTTCCTCGCGCCAGCCGGTGTACTCGCGCTCGACGACCTCGGGGGTCCAGGGCGCGGCGTTCGGCTTCCACAGCAGCTTGACGGGCGAACCGGCCCGGTCGATGCCGTCCTGAAGACTGGGGGATGCCATACGGCTCCTCTCGTCGCCGTCTGCCCGGTCGACTGACTTGCCACATCGGACCGGTAGTGCCGCAGCTCTGCACTAGATCGTTCTAGTTCCGCGGGCAGACGTGTCTGCTAAATCGATCTAGCGGGACCGTAACAGAGCGGATCCGGCGTTGGCGAGAGTCGTGCAATGATCTTTCGGAACGAACGTGGCCCGGCTGGATTAGGCTGCGCTGCAGGGCAGGAGTCGACGGCGGTGTCGATGGCGGCGCGGTACGACGAGCGGGAGTGCGGTGATGGCTGGTTCGGGGCGGGTGACGTTGAACGACGTCGCCGCGGCGAGCGGCGTCTCGCGGGCGACCGTGAGCTTCGTACTCAACGACGACCCGAACCAGACGATCTCGCCGGCCACTCGCGAGCGCGTGCGGCAGGCCGCCCGCGAACTCGGCTATGTGCCGCACGGCATCGCGCGGGCGCTGCGCGAGGGATCGTCCCGGATCGTCGTCCTCGACATCGACTGGGGTCTCGAAGGCAACTACTCGCGCAGTTACATCCGGGGCCTCGACGACGAACTCGCCGCCCACGACCACGTCCTGCTCGTCCGGCACGGGCATTCCGCGCCGCACTCGATGCAACAAGTCCTCGACACGATCACCCCGCGCGCCGTACTCCGGTTCGCCGAGGCCTATCTGAGCGGCCACGAGCCCGACGCCGAGGACTGGAAGAACGGCTTCGCCGGGCATGCCGCCCTGCAGATCCGCTACCTCGCCGAGCGCGGCCACACGGACATCGCCATGGCGCTGCCGGACAGCGACTCGCCGCTCACCGAGGTGCGCATGCGCTTCGTCCGTGAGACCGCGGACGCGCTGGGACTGCCGGCGATCACACCCTTCGTGGTGCCGAGGCCAAGAGCGGCCGGTACCACGGCTGTTGAGGCGTTCCGCGCGGCGCACGAGTCGGTGACGGCCGTCGCGGCCTTCGACGACGACGTCGCCCTGCGCACCCTGACCGCCCTGCACGACCTCGGTCTCACCGTGCCTGACGACATCGCCGTGATCGGCTTCGACGACACCGAGTACGGCGCCCTGATCACCCCCGCACTCACCACCGTCCACATCGACGCCGAAGCCCACGGACGACAGGCCGCACGTACCGCCCTCGGCCTCGACACGGCCGGCATCACCCGGTCCCCGGGACGGGTGCTCGTCCGCGACTCGGCCTGACCCGGCCCTGTCCGCGCTCACGTCGGGGCGGTGGCGGGGGCGTCACTCCCCGGACCTCACAGGTTGCTGACGTCGCTCCGACGGTGGTCCGGCTTGAGAGGCAGCGCGGCCACGGTCGCCCGGATCTCCCGCTGGGACGTTCCCGGCCTGCCCCGGAGGACTGTGACCTCCGTGCCGGGGGCGGCGTACGCGGGATCGATGACGCACAGTGAGATCGTGGCGCGCAGGCACGGGCTGAGCGTCCGGCCGGTGGACACTCCCACCTGGGAGCCGGACAGCAGGACCTGGTCGAAGCCGAGGCCGCGCCGCCGGGGCGGCTCCATCTGTTCGGGGGCCACTTCGTCGTCCAGGAGCGAGGTGAGGATGCCGGTGACGTCGTGCTTGTTCCACAGCAGGCCCACCGACTCCCGTGTGGCGGCACCGCTCGTGGCGTCCGCGGCCGGCGCCTCGCGACCGAGGAAGTCGCGGCCCGGGACACCGCGACGGAAGCCCCAGCCGAGTTCG
This sequence comes from Streptomyces sp. GbtcB7, assembly GCF_019091445.1. Classification (NCBI taxonomy): domain Bacteria; kingdom Bacillati; phylum Actinomycetota; class Actinomycetes; order Kitasatosporales; family Streptomycetaceae; genus Streptomyces; species Streptomyces sp. GbtcB7. The sequence goes on along the minus strand of NZ_JAGXJM010000016.1, from coordinate 243,149 downwards.
CCCGGCTTGCGGAAGTAGTCGGTCAGGCGTCCGGGCGTCCCCGGGTGAACGCCGTTCCCATGAGCGGCGTAGAGGTGGGTCACGCGGCGCGATTCACCTCTGGATCGCAGGAATGGGGTTCGCCGCGAACCATCGCGTCAGGAATTCCAGGAACACGGTGATTTTCCGGGGAGCGGTCTGCCCGGGACCGTAGATCGCGTAGAGCGGGCGGTCCGGGACCGCCACCTCCGGCAGCAGGGTCTCCAGCGCCCCGGACATGAGGTCGTCGTACGCCGAGCGCTGCGGCAGCAGGGCGATTCCGCGGCCCTGCACGGCCGCCTTCTGGAGGGCTATGTAGGAATTCGAGGAGAAGGCCACGTTGCGGATCTTGTGGAGATTGGAGCTGTGTCCGTATCCCATGCGCCAGACCGGGTCGTTGACGTGCACCAGGCAATCGTGCGCGGTCAGGTCGTTCGGATGGGAGAGGGGATCGTGCCGGTCGATGTATTTCTTCGACGCGCACAGGACAAAGGGAAGAGAGGCGATTTTCTTGAGGCGGACGCTGGAATCCCGCAAGTCCCGTGTGTGGAAGGCGACATCGAATCCACTGTCGAGGAAATCGTAGGTCCGGTCGGAGAGCCCGCCCAGTTCGAAACGTACGAGGATCTTCGGATGGGCGGTGGAGAAGGCCGCGATGGCGTCACCCAGATCGAGGCTGCCTATCCACTTGGGGCAGACGATGTTGAGGGCCCCTTCCGCCCGGTCGTGCCGGTGGGCGATGCCGGATTCCTCCGCCCTGATCTCCTCCAGGATGCGGGTGGCGAACTCGGCGTAGCGCAGGCCCGGTTCGGTGAGGGTGACCGAGCGGGCCGTGCGGTTCACGAGGCGGACGCCGATCTGGCGTTCCAGCTCCGCGACATGGCGGGAGACGAGTGACCCCGAGGAGCTCAACGCCTTGGCGGCTCCGCTGAAACTTCCGACCTGGGCGACGGTGACGAAGCTGCGCATGAGGAGCAGGCGGTCCATGGGATGTCCTCCAGCCATCCATGGCTCCGGTGTCCCTCCGGGCCACGGCGAACGTGGGTTGGTGCGGTGTGTGTCCCGGGGCGGCGGCGGCTCCTGGCGGCGGCAGGAACCGCTGATCCCGATCCGGCACAGGCTCAACTAGAACGTTCTAGCTGAGACGCTAGCAGACGCGATCTCCCGTCACGAGGGCCTGGAAGCGGAATTTCGGGAGCACCGGCGCGATACCTGGTGTGGGCGGTCTTCTCCCGGACGACCGCCTCGGACCGCCTCCGGCCGGGCCGTCGGGCCCCGCGGTACCGGCGGGATGTCGGCCGCGGCCGTCTCGCCGTACGCGTGGGACGGCCGGGTCGGCGCGGTGTCGTGGTCGAGCCGCCGGTCCTGCGGGCGACGTCGTGTGCGAGACGGGAAGTCCGCCGCCGCGCGATGACCACCCGGGCGCCGACGGCATGTGGGAGATCGACTCCCTCGGGCTCGTCGAACCCCTCGCGCGGCTCGACGCGGGCCGGGACCGCAACGGTCTGCCCACGCCGCGAGTCGTCGTTCCACATCGGCGCCCGCTGTGACCCCGGCGCCGAGGACCTCGACGCCGGGATCGCGACGACCCGCGCCACGATCTCTGCCGGGGCCCGCTTCCTCGTCACCCGGCCGGTGTTCGAGACCGCGGGACCGTGCCTGCCTGGGGCCCCGGCGGCGACCGGGTGCCGGTACTCGTCGCCGTGTCCGTGCTGAGCGGCTTCGTCGAGGCCGAGCGCATGGCCTACGAGGTACCGGGCGCGCACATCCCGCAGGACACGCTCACCGCACTCGACACCGCCGGGGAGCGGGCCCGGGAGACGGGGGCGCGCCTGGCCGCCGACCTGCTGGCAGAGGTCCGGCCACTCGTCGACGGCGTGGTCGTGGTCTTCCGGGATGACAAGGAAACCGCCGGACGAATGCTGTCCGGCGCCCGGCGTGCTTGAGACGTGGGGGAGCCGGACGTCGGTGTGGCGCGCCCCTCTGGTCGGCGCCGACCCGCTACCTGAGGTGGCGGTCGGATGTTTCGGATCATGCTGACGGGTAATGCGGAGAATATGGTTCAAATCGGCTACACGATGATGACCGAGCAGGCCGGCCCCCGCGACCTCGTCGAACACGTGGTTGAGGCGGAGCGGGCCGGTTTCGACTTCTCCGTCACGTCCGACCACTATTTCCCCTGGCTGGAGTCGCAGGGGCACGCCCCCTACGCGTGGAGTGTGCTCGGCGCCGCCGCCCAGGCGACGGCGCGGATACCGCTCATGACGTACGTGACCTGCCCGACGACCCGCTATCACCCCGCCGTCGTCGCGCAGAAGGCGGCGACCCTGCAACTGCTCTCGGAGGGACGGTTCCGGCTCGGGCTCGGCTCGGGCGAGAACCTCAACGAGCATGTGGTGGGCGGTGGTTGGCCCTCTCTGCAGACCCGTCTGGAGATGCTCGAAGAAGCCGTGGAGATCATCCGCGAACTCTTCGGGGGCGGCAACGTGCATCACCATGGCACGCACTTCGAGGTGGCGAACGCCCGGCTGTGGGACGTGCCGGACGAACCGCCCCCGATCGGGGTGGCCGTATCCGGCAAGCGATCCTGTTCCCTGGCCGGCCGGCTCGCGGACCTCGTCATCGCCACCGAGCCCGAGCCGGAACTCATCGAGGCCTTCGACCGAAGTGGCGGCCGGGGCAAACCGCGCGTCGGCCAGCTGCCCGTCTGCTACGACCCGGACCGGGAGGCCGCGGTCGCCCGTGCGCACGAACAGTTCCGCTGGGCTCTCGGCGGCTGGCCCGTCAACGCCGAACTGCCGGGCCCCTCGGGCTTCGAGGGCGCCACCCGGTACGTCACCCCGGAGGACACCGCGGGAGCCATCCCGTGCGGCGACGACGTCGACACCTTCACGGAGGCGGTCCGGCCCTACGTGGAGGCGGGCTTCACCGAGATCGCCCTGGTGCAGGTGGGCGGCGACCAGCAACTCCCGTTCATCGCCTGGGCCGAGAAGACGCTGCTGCCCGCCCTGCGCGAACTCTGACGACAACGCGACCCGCACGCGGTTCGGCTCCGGCTCCGCCGGTGCCGGGCCCGACCAGGAGACGTGAGAGGACACCATGAACAGCACGGCGCACCACAGCGACACCGCGCACAACACCTCGTCATCCCCCGACCCGGCCGATCGGTCGGCCTCTTCCCCTGAGCTGGTGCAGGTCGTCCTGGACGCCTGCTCCGTCGCGGACGCGGACACCGTGTTGCGCGTCCTGGGTACACGCTTCGCCGAGGAGAGTGGTGACGACATGCCACGGCACGACAGCACCGCGCGGTCCGACACCTGGACCGGAGCCTTCCTCGTCGGGCGGGACGTGCGCGACGCCGCGCTGCCGTCCGACCTTTCCCTGGACGGTTCCGTCGCCGTGGAGCTCCAAGGAGGTCCTGTGGCGGTCGACCGGCTGCGGCAGACCCTCACGTCCGCCTTCGGCGTCGAGGTGTCCGGGTCCGCCTCCGGCGACCAGGAGATCGATCTACGGCTCCGGCTGACGCACGCGTAGGCCCGCCCCACGCGTAGGCCCGTCCGGGGAACGAGTCACCCCCTCGGACCCTCAGATCTCCTCCTCCATCCGGATCACGTCCCTGAGGTTCTCGTGCGCCTTTCCGGGTTCACCTTCCTGTGCTTCGAGCAGAGCGGCGGCGATGGCGTCCAACTTGCGCTGAATCGCTCGCTCGGCCCGGAGTTCCGAATTCTTGAGCAGCGCCAGGAGCAGCAACGTCACCGCCGTCATGGAGTCTCCGGCGAGAAGGAGCCACTCCGTCGCGATTCCGGCGATGTGCACGGCGACAGTGAAGGAAACCAGCGCGAGACAGAGGACGAAGAAGGCCGGTGAACTGGTCACCGTCGACACCGACTCCGCGAATCGTTCGAACCTGCCGCGTCCGGCACCGCCGCGGTCGGCGGGATGCTGAAGAGTCATGGTCCTGCGCGCCCTCCGTTGCGGGGTTCCGGCCCGACCCGGGCGGAGCTTCCGGCGCGTCGCGCACCCTCCTCGGTGGCGTGGTCGCGCACGCCACCGAGAGGAAGGGGCCGTCGCCGGCATCGATCCCGGGCCACTGACCCCGCAGGGCGCCGACCACCGCGATGGAGTCGGCGGGCCGTAACACGGTTCGTCACGTGAGCGGACCGAGCGGCACCGTCACATCCGCCGGAGGGGCGACGCCGAGGACCGCGCCCCGGGGCGCTGAAGACCCTGCCCGGGGCGCCGACGACCGTATCCGGGACGCCCGGGCCGTCCTCCTCAGTGCTTGGTCCGATGGCGGATCTGGCCCACGGCCTTTTCGGTCATCTCCTGGGCCTTTCCGCGCAGCTGTTCACCGCGGCCCGCCCTCTGCATGGACTTGTCGCCCAGGGCTTTGCCGAGGGTCTCCCTCATCTTGCCCCTGAGCTGCTTCGTTCTGGCGTTGCCCTTCATCATCACAGTCGCTTTCCTCGAGGCCGCCGACGAGTGGGGTGCGGCGACATGCCTGTCTTCACCGTGTGGCCAGGAGGTGGACACCGCAAACCGGCATACGCGATTTCACCGTTCGGGTCCTCTTCCGTCAGTTCGCCACGGGAGGCCTCGTCGCGATCCCCTCACGTGCCGTGGACGAGGCCGCCGGGGCGGTCGCGAACACGGCCCCGGGTGCCCCCTCTTGACGCCCTGGATCCCACCGCCCGACGCGTCCGTTCCGCGCACCGTCCCGTACGACGGTCCGGCGGGATCCGGCGCACCTCTTGCACGGCCCCGCGGTTGCTGATGTCATATTCAGCCGCAGGTCGGTGACTTTGGCTGATTACGCTTTCGGGTGATCCGAAAGTATCGGCTACCTTGTGGCTGCACAGATGTTGATGCCTAAACAAGGCCTGCGTCGATGCCCTTCCCCGGTCTCGGTCGTGTCGATTCATCCCGCATGCCCGTTTCCCGACTCGCCCTCGTTCCGAGCGGAGTTCGTGTGACCCGACATCGCGCCATGGCATGGACGAGCAGTCCTCTCTCCGCCGGTCCCGGTGGAGAGGTCTCCTCCGGTCCTGGTGCCGAGGCGGTCCGCACCACCCCGTAGGTGCCGCCGGTTCGAACGGACCGCCGCCGTGGCGTCACGCCGTGGACGGCGGGTGGCTCTCCGGCTCGATGAATGTCGTGCACCTGCCCGCCTGAGGGTCCTTCGAGCCCGCCGGGCGTTCCCCATCACAGCTGAGTGAAAGCCCCCCATACTCCGTGACCATTCAACTGTACGAGGGCCGGCCGGCCGGTCGGCATGCCGCCGTACCTCCCGGCAGCCTGCTCCGCCGGGTCTACGCACCGCGGGCCTTCGACGCACTCGCCTTCTCCATGTCGACGTACGCCATGCCGCTCCTGGTGCTGGCCACGACCGAATCCGCCTCGCTGACCGGGCTGGCCTTCGCGCTGGAATGGATACCGCGGGTGGCGGCCTTCGGCCTCGCCGGTGACCTGGTCGACCGGCGCGGAGCCGCCATCGTGTTCTTCCTCGCCTCCTCGGCGCGCGCTGTCCTCGTGGCCGGCGGGAGCGTCGCGCTGACGATGCTGGAACGGGGGACGGCGCAGACACTGGTCGTGATGGCGCTGGCCGCCGCTACGGGCACCCTGACGCAGTTCAGCTTCATCGCCAACGAAGCCGTGGGCGCGATCGTGAGCCGCCGTGCGGACACCCAGGCGCACAAGGTTCAGGCCGTCCTGATCGGCATCGACCAGACGGCGACGCTCACCGGACCCGCGCTCGGCGGCGTCCTGCTGCTGGCGGGGCCGACCCAGATGCTCGCCGTTCTGAGCGTGCTGTCGTGCCTGGCGGCGGCCCTCGCCCTGCAGACCCCGCCGACCCCTCTTCGCGGCTCCCAGCCCGGCACCATACAGCGGGGAGCGGGCCTCAAGACGGGCTGGCGGACGCTGCGTTCGCTGCCCGCGCTCGGCTGGCTGGTGGGCGGCCTGACCGTCTCCAACCTCGCGCTCGGGCTGCTCCAGTCCGCCAGCCCGATCATCGTCGTCGAGCGCTTCGGTCTTTCCCCCGCGGCCGTCGGCACCCTCTGGTCGGCAGCCGCGGCCTCCACGCTCCTGACGGTCACCGTCTGCCGCTTCGCGCTCAACCGGCTGGGCCTGTGGGGAGTCGGCGTGGTGTGCTCCACCGTCGCGTCCGCAGCCTGTCTCGCCCTGGCCCACGCGCCCACGTACACCGCGTACGTCGTCCTCATGGCGCTGTTCATGGCGGGCGACGGCGGCCTGACCGTCGTCCTGCGCACGTTGCGCTCCCTGCTCATCCCGGCCGCGGTCTTCGGCAGCACCCTCTCCCTGACCATCCTGCTTCTGCTGCTGCCCTTCCCGCTCGCGGGCATCGTGGTCGCCCTCACCTCGCCGTGGGCCCTCGACTACGTCATCGCGGTGTGCGCCGCGCTGCAGGCCGTCGCCCTCGGTCTCGCCTTCCTGCGTCTGCGCACCGACCCGGTCCTGCGCACTCCGGGCAAACCAGCGCAGGTCACGGCCTGAACCACGGCCTGAACCAACGGGCGCCCCGCGGCGGCCCGTTCGTGCGGCCTGGGGTAGGGTCTGGCACCGGTTCGTAGCCGCTGAAGGGCTACGAACCGGTGGCGGGGAGCGTCGAAGGGCTGCGAACGGTGGAATCCCACATGGGGGACGGCGGATCCATGGACGTGGACGACACGCGGTTGGAGGCGATGACCGCGCAGCCGCTGCTGACCCGGGACTACGAGACGCGCCCCGCGCTCGTCTACGAGCGGCTGAGGCAGCGGCACGGCCCGGTCGCGCCGGTCGATCTGCTGGGCGTACCGGCGTGGTTGGTGCTGGGGTACCGCGAGTCGCTTCAGGTCCTCCAGGACGACGACGCGTGGCCCAAGGGGCTGGAGAACTGGCGGGCCCGGTCGGAGGGCAGGGTTCCCGCCGACTGGCCGCTCGGCCCTTCCCTCGAGGTGAACCACGTGCTGATCCAGGGCGGTCCCGGCTACCAGCCGCTGCGGACGGCGTGGGACGCGGCGCTCAAGCCCTTCCAGGATCCGCGCCATCCGCAGACCAAGCGGCTGAAAGCGGCCGTCACCGCCCATGCCGACGAGCTGATCACCCTGTTGGGACAGGGCGGCGGCACGGGCGTGGCCGACCTGTCGGCGCAGTTCGCGCGACCGCTGCCGCTCATGGTGGCAAGCCATCTGCTCGGCTTCCCCGGCTCACAGGGCGACGACGCGCTGATGGACATGTGGCGGGTCCTCGACGCGGGGCCGGACGCGGAACCCGCCCTGGAACGCCTGCTGGAGACCCTGGTGGAGCTGGCGGCGGCCAAGCGGACGCGGCCGGGCGACGACTTCCCCTCCTACCTGCTGGCCGCCCACCCCGACCTCACCCTCGACGCGCTCGCCCGTGAGCTGTTCATGCTGCTCGGCATGACGTCCGACCACGTCGGCATCCTGATCTCGAACACCGTGGTCGAGGTCATCGCGGGAGAGGGCAGCGCACGGGCAAGTCTGTCCGCCGGGATGGTCAGGGAGACCATGAACCGGGTCGTCATGCGCAAACCGCCGCTGGTGAACTTCGTACCGAGGTTCGCGGCCAAGGACACTCCGCTCGGCAACTACACGATCCGCGAAGGCGATCCGGTCTGGGTGTCCTCCGCCGCCGCGCACGCCGATCCCGTCTTCGCCGACCACGCGGTGGCCGACACGACGATCAGCAGCCGGGCGCACCTCGCGTGGGGCGCGGGCCGACGCCAGTGCCCGGCACGCGAGCTGGCGTCGACGGTCGCGGCGGCGGGGGTGAGCCGCTTGTTCGAGCGCTTCTCCCACCTGGAACTCGCGCTCCCGGTGGACCAACTGCCCTGGCGCTCCTCCCCGTTCATGCGCGGCCTGCGATCGCTGCCCGTACGGTACGAACTCGCCTCGCCGGTCGCCCCGTTGGCGCGGGAAGGACAGGAGGGGGTCGCGGGCCCGGAGTCCGACACTCCCGACATCCCCGACACGCCCGACGTGTCCGGGACGGTGGCGGCGGACCAGGCCGTCCAGCGCCGCTCGTCGCTCTGGCGCTACCTGACGGGCCTGATACGGACGGGCCGTTGAGCCCGCGCCGCCCCGGACGGTCGGACGGCCGCCCGGATCACACGAGGAAGGGCAGGTTCACGATCAGGGCGATGTACGCGATGGCTCCGATCACGATGAGCAGTGTGAACACGACGTAGTGGACCTGACGCCACGGCATGCGCACCCCGGGGAAACGCTGGTACAGCTGGGACCAGTCCAGACGACCGTGGTCCTTGAAGGCCAACCCCAGCCGCTCCCACAACTCCTTGAGCCCCTCCGGGTCCCACAGCCGGGTGTCGATCACGAGGGGCTTGCCGGTCTTCGAGGTGATGAGGATCCGGCCGGTGTGCACACCGTCCAGCGGCAGCCGCACCGTGTGCAGCCCCGTGAGGGAGGACACCGGTACGTCGAGGACCCGACGGTTCCACAGGTTCCGTACCGTCAGAACGCCGTCCTCCAGCCGGATGCCGGCGTTCGCCCAGCGCAGGCCGCTCAGCGCGCCGATCCACAGCAGCGGGACGGCGAACGCCAACACCCCGATCACCAGACCCGCTCCACCCGATCCCGCCGAGGTGCCGCGCCCCTTGGCCATCATCAGGCCCATGCGCAGGGCGCCGATGAGGATGAGGGGCGCACCCTTGAGGAGCGGGCCCTTGATCGTCCCGTTGTCGGGCCTGACCGAGACCCACGCGAGGTCCGTGTCGTCGTCCTCCGACAGATCGGAGAGCGGGGTGTCGCCCGGACCCGGTGGCCGTACCGTCATGGGGTTGTCCTCCTTCTGCGCCGTGCCGCGGACTCCCGCGCGGACAGGCGAGGAGCGGCAAGGCGGCGGAGGACGATGGTGGCAGAAGCCGGCGCCGTTCACATCCGTGGAACTACGTAGTCACCGCCCGTGCGTTGTCAGTGCCCGACCTTAGGGTTGGGCCGAAGACAGAGATCGACGCACAGGGCGCGCACGATGCCGTGGGGGATGCGAACGTGGCACAACTGGTCGGCAGGACCTCGGAACTGGCCCGTCTCGACGCCGTGATCGACGGCCTCGGGCAGCCCGGGGCGCCGACAGCCGTCGACATCGCCGGAGAACCCGGCATCGGCAAGAGCCGGTTGCTGGGGGAGGTGTGCGCCCGGGCGCGGCAGGCCGGGTTCACCGTGCTGCGCGGCAGAGCCACGGAGTACGAGCAGCACATCCCGTTCCAGGCGTTCACCGATGCCTTCGCCGACGCCGCCCCCGGGACACCGGCCGACCATGCCGTCCTGGCCGAGGCGTACGCGGTGCTGCACGGCGTCTGGAACGCCTGGGCCGGTACCTCGGGCGGCGCGCCGGGCGAGAACATCCGCAACCGCTTCGGTCTGCACCGCACGATCGCCGCGCTGCTCACGCGCCTCGGCGCGGGCGGTCTGGTGCTGGCCGTCGACGATCTGCACTGGGCGGACCCGGAGTCCAGGGAACTCGTGGACTACCTCGTCCGGCACCCCCCGCGCGGCCGGGTGCTCCTGGTCGTGGCACGCCGGAGCCGTCAGACACCGACACCGCTGACCGCCGCCCTCACCCGGGGCGCGGACAACGACGCCGTGCTCCACGTGCCGTTGGAACCGCTGCCCGAACAGGAGTCCATCCGGGCGCTCGCCCCCGACCTCCCCCCGGACCAGGCCAGGAAGCTGTACGCCGCCAGCGAGGGCAACCCCCTCTATCTGCTCTCCCTCCTCCAGGCGTACCGCAACGGGACCCCGCTGCACGGCGTTACCGACCACCCCCGCGCCACCGACCCGCTCGGGGTGCCGAGCGGGCTGGCATCACTGCTCCTGGACGAACTGACCGCGCTGACCGGGCCGCAGCGCCGCATGGTCGAAGCGGTCGCCGCGCTCGGCGACCACGCCACCTCGGCGATGCTGACCGTGTCGACCGAGACGCCGGAGCGGGACGTCGAGGACCACACCGGCGCCCTGGCCCGGCGCGACCTGCTGCGCCTGGGCGCGGACGGCCGGTGGGTGCTGCGCCACCCCCTGATGCGGGCGCTGGTCTACGAGAACACCCCGGCGCCGCGACGCGCGGAGGTGCACCGCCGTGCCGCACACGAACTGGCCAGGCGCGGGACCTCGGCGGCCGAGCGTGCCCACCACGTCGAGAAGTCGCTCACCGGCTGGGACCCGGACGCGGCGGCCGTACTGAGCGAAGCCGCCGCCCACCTCGCGCCCACCGCGCCCGCCACGGCCGCCCGTCTGCTGGACGTCGTGCTCGGACTCATGCCGGACACACCCGAGCACGCGCGGCGGCGCGGCGAACTCGTCCTGGCACGCGCCCGGGCGCTCGGCGTCGGCGGGAACCTCCGGGAGAGCCGGGACCTGCTGCACACCGTCATCGCCACAGCGGGGGAGGACCACCCCGACCTGCGCGCGGAGGCCATCGCCCAGTGCGCCGTGATGGAACGGCACCTCGGGCACTCACCGGAGGCCACCGCCCTGCTGCGCCGGGAGCTGTCGCGTCGGCCGGGGCCGCCACCCGGCCAGGCTGTCTCGCTGGGCCTGGCCCTGGGCATGACCGCCCTGCTGACCGCGTCCTATCCCGAGGTGCGTGCCGACGTCGCACGGGCCCTCGCCGTCGCGCGCTCCCACGGCGACCCCGTGGGCGAGGCGGCGGCCCTGGCACTGGCGTCGCTGGGGGAGGCCTACGAGGGGGAGACCGAGGCGGCAGCCCGGTTCGCCGACACCGCCCGCGGGCTCACCGACGGGCTGACGGACCCCGACCTGACGGATCTGAGCGAGGCACTGGTCTGGCTGGCCTGGGCGGAAACCCTCATCGAGCGGTACGCCGACGCGGAGCGGCACATGGCCCGCGGCCTGGAGATCGCCCGCCGTGGCGGTCAACTCCACGTCCTGCCCCACCTGTTGTCGAACAGAGCCTTCGTGTACCTCAACACCTGCCGGCTACCGGCCGCGCTGGAGTCGGCCGAGGAGGCGGAGGCGATCGCCCGCACACTCGGCAGCAGTGACCTCCTGGCGTTCACACTCGCCTTCAAGACGCTGATCCTGCTTCTGATACGGCCGTTGGGAGACGGCGACGCGCTCGCGGCCGGCGAGGAGGCCGTCGCGGCCGCGGGCAGCAGCAAGGGCTGGTGGTCGGCCCTGGCCTGGTGCATGCTCGGCCACGCGGCGTTCGTCAGCGGCGATCCGCACCGCGCCCAGCAGGCCATCACGACCGCCGGCGGAGGCCGTGAACTGCCATTGCTCCAACCGTCCATCCGTCCGGGGCAGCTGGACACGCTCGTCAACGCGGCCCTGGCGGCCGGTGACCTCGACCAGGCCGGACGCTGGGCCACGCAGGCCGGAAAAGAGGCGGACCGCCTGGGCCTGGGCGGCCAGCGCGCGGCCGCACTCCGGGCCCGGGCCGCGCTGGCCGAGCACCGCGGCGACACGGAAGAAGCCGTCCGCCTCCTGGACACGGCCACGCAGGAGTACGCCCGCTGCGGACAGCCCCTGTGGGAGGCGTACTCCCTGCTGCGCGCCGCTCCCTTGGTGAAGCGCTCCGGACAGGGCGCCCGCGCGGCCGTGATGTGGCACCGGGCCCACCGGATCGCCGCGGGCGGCGGCGCGCGTCTGCTGACGGATCTGGCCGAGTTGACACGTCCGCGGGTCGTCGCGGACACCCCGGTGATTCCCCCGGAGCTGGGCGAGCTGACCACCCGTGAATTCGAGATCGCCGAGCTGGTGGCGGAGGGACTGAGCAACCAGGCCATCGCGGCCCGGCTGCATCTCAGCCGCCGTACGGTCGAGACGCATCTGTCCGCCGTCTACCGCAAGAGCGCGATACCGTCCCGCTCGGCCCTGGCCAGCCTCATGACACGCGCCGCCCTCGATGCGGCGGGCTGAACGGGCGGGGTCACAGGGACAGTTCCAGCACGAGCGGGCGATGATCCGAGACCCCCGTCGTGGGTGTGCGCGCTCCGCTCGCCGCCGCCACGCCGACGCCGGTCGCGAGCACATGGTCGAACTGCACCACCGGGCGGTGCGCGGGATAGGTCGGGATGCGGGCCAGGTCGAACCAGCCGCGGGGTGACGGTGGGATACGGGTCCTCCCGGGAGCGTTCAGTACGACCCTGGGCAGGGAGCCGATCAGGTTGAAGTCGCCCAGCAGCACATGGGGTGAGGGCAGTTCGGCGATCCACTCGCGGACCGTGAGCAACTGCCCGATGTTCCAGCCCGGTACGAACGACAGATGCACCGCCACCACCGTGAACGGACCGCCCGGTCCCTCCAGCACGGCGGCCAGCGCGGCGCGCGGCTGGTCCCGGACCAGGGTGAGCCCGGGCCGCCCGGCCATCCGCAGGGGCATACCGAGGGGCGCCGGGGCCAACCGCCGGGCCCGCCACTCCCGTACCGGAAACCGGGACAGCAACGCGATCCCGTGCGAGGGGACGTCCGTGGCCGAGCCGGCGTCCTGCGGGCCGTACACCCGCAGCCCCGGCTCGGCCGGGTCGAGGATCCACCCCCGGTCCGCTGTGGAGCGGGCGTGGAACGCGCTCGCGTAGCGCCAGTGCTTCAGTCCCGCCGCGTCGGCGGCGACCGACGCCTGGTCGACGCCGTCCGTGCGCTCCTGGAGGCGGTCCAGTTCCTGCAACGCCAGGACATCGGCGTCCAGGGACAGGACGGCTCGGGCGAGTGGTCCTTCGGCCGGGTTCGCGGCGGGGGAGAGGGGCCCTCCGTCCGGCAGCGGCCGGCCGTGCAGCACATTGAACGTCGCGAGCCGCACCGGCCGACGGCGCGTGCCCTGGGTCCGCTGATTTTGCTGATTCATCGTCAGGCCAGTGTCCCCGTATCGGTGCGGTCCGCGGAAACCGGCGTGAGCAGCTTTCCGTGCCCGGGAACCCACGCCACCCTCGCCACCCGGACCGTCCGGCTCCGGCCGAAAAGTGCCCTGAGCCGGGGCGAACATCCAGCAAGCAATAGCCAATTTCAGCCGTTGCTTTGTCATCTCCATGACAAGACTGTGCATGCGATGCCAGTCTGCTCTTGAACGTTCACCGTTCCTTCACACCCCCCACCTGTCGCGCGCCGCCGAGTTCCGACACACCCCTCGTGGGTCACCTCGTGCAGCGCCCTTCCCTGCTCAGCGCGTTGCCAGCCGGCCACACCCTGCCGGCCCGCTCTCTCGGCCGCGACCACGGGCCGATCGTCGCCAGAAGGAGAAGCCCTTGCTCTCGCCCCACCGCACCTCGCACCGACGCAGATACACCACGGCGTTGGCGCTCACCGCCGCCGGCACGCTGCTCGCCGCCGGTTTCCACACCGGCGTCGCATCCGCGGCCCCCCGTGACCGCGGCCACGCGAAGACCGTCGCCACCCCTCGGGCCGCCGCGGCCCCGGCGAAGCTGTCTCCCGCCGCGCACGCCGCGCTGCTCAAGAGCGCCACCGCCGCGGTCGGCGCCACCGCGAAGATCCTCGACCTCGGCTCCAAGGAGAAGCTGATCGTCAAGGACGTCTCCAAGGACGCCGACGGCACCACACACACCCGCTACGAGCGCACCTACGCCGGACTGCCGGTCCTCGGCGGCGACCTCGTCGTACACGTCAGGAACGGTCTGTCCACCGTGTCCGAGGCGAGCAAGGCCGACCTCAAGGTGCCGACCACCACCGCCCGCGTCACGTCCGCCACCGCCGCCCACAAGGCACTCGCGGTCGCGAAGAAGGCCGACGCCACGCGTCCCGCGGTCGACGGCGCTCCCCGGCTCGTCGTCTGGGCCGCCGGAGCCGAGCCGGTGCTGGCCTGGGAGTCGGTGGTCGGCGGCACCCAGGACGACGGCACGCCGAGCGAGCTCCATGTCATCACCGACGCCACCTCGGGCAAGGCCCTGTTCGACTTCCAGGCGGTACGCACCGGCACGGGCACGGGTCAGTACAGCGGATCGGTTCCGCTCAGCACCACGCCGTCCGGCTCCACGTACCAGCTGGTGGACGGCGACCGCGCGGGTCACCGCACCTACGACCTGAACCAGGGCACCTCCGGCACCGGCACCCTCTTCACGGATGACAACGATGTCTGGGGAGACGGCACCCAGAGCAACCGGCAGACGGCCGGCGTGGACGTCGCCTTCGGCGCCGCGGCCACCTGGGACTACTACAAGGACGTCTTCGGCCGCAACGGCATCCGCAACGACGGCGTGGCCGCCTACAGCCGGGCGCACTACGGCAACAGCTACGTCAACGCCTTCTGGTCAGACAGCTGCTTCTGCATGACGTACGGGGACGGCGCGAGCAACACGCACCCGCTGACCGCCCTGGACGTGGCCGCGCACGAGATGAGCCATGGCGTGACCGCCGCCACCGCGGGCCTCACCTACTCGGGTGAGTCCGGTGGCCTCAACGAGGCGACCTCGGACATCTTCGCCGCCGCGGTGGAGTTCCACGCCAACCTGTCCGCCGACGTCCCCGACTACCTGGTCGGCGAGAAGATCGACATCAACGGCAACGGCACCCCGCTGCGGTACATGGACAAGCCCTCCAAGGACGGGGCGTCCCGCGACAACTGGGACTCCTCGCTGGGCGGCCTCGACGTCCACTACTCCTCCGGACCGGCCAACCACTTCTTCTACCTGCTCTCCGAGGGCAGCGGTGCCAAGACCGTCAACGGGGTCTCGTACGACAGCCCGACCTACGACGGCGTACCCGTGACCGGCATCGGCATCGAGAACGCCCAGCGGATCTGGTACCGGGCCCTGACCACCTACATGACCTCCAGCACCAACTACGCCGGAGCCCGCACCGCGACCCTCCAGGCCGCCGCCGACCTCTTCGGCGCGTACAGCGACACCTACCTCGCCGTCGCCGCCGCCTGGGCCGGGATCCATGTCGGCGACCGGATCGCGCTGGGTGTCAACGTGGCGCCGATCGACGACCAGACCAGTGGCGTCGGCCAGCAGGTCTCCCTCCAGACCAGCGCCTACACCACCAACTCCGGCGCGGGCCTGACCTATGCGGCCACCGGCCTGCCGGACGGTCTGACGATCAGCGACACCGGCCTGATCTCGGGAGTTCCCACCACCACCGGGACCAGCCCCGTGACCGTCACGGTCACCGACAGCACGGGAGCGTCCGTCTCGGTGAGCTTCACCTGGCGGGTGGCGAACATCTACGCCAACAGCACGCGGGTGGACATCCCCGACGCCGGAGCCGCGGTCGAGTCACCCATCACCGTCACCGGCCGGACCGGCAACGCCTCGGCCACCACCCAGGTCTACGTCAAGATCATCCACACCTACCGCGGTGACCTGACGGTCTCCCTGGTGGGCCCCGACGGCACCGTCTACTCGCTCCTGAACCACAGCGGCGGCAGCGCCGACAACGTCGACCAGACCTTCACGGTCGACGCCTCCGCGCAACCCGTCAACGGCACCTGGAAACTGAGGGTCCAGGACACCGCCGCGATCGACGTCGGCTACATCCAGCAGTGGCAGCTCACCCCCTGACCTGTCCGCCCGCCGACCTCGCCCGTCCGGCCCGCCCCGCGCGGTCCGGGCGGGCGAACCGTCCTCACCCCCGCTCGCCCTGGGCGTCGGGTGTGAGGACCAGCATCGTGACGTCGTCACGCACTGCGGTGCAGAACCGTAGGAGGTCCTCCCAGAGGCGGTCGGTGAGGTCGGCCGGTCCCTCCCGGGCCAACGTGGTCAGGCGCTCGGCCAGGGGATAGAAGGCGCCCGTCGCGTCCCGGCTCTCGGTCACTCCGTCGGAGCCGAGGAACAGCCGGTCGCCGCGCTCCAGCCGGACGGTGCAGATCTGCGGCGGAGAGATCTCGAAGAACCCGAGCCCGAGGGGGGCTCCTGGTTCGAGGACGAGCTCGACGGCCTTGCCGTCGCGCAGCAGAAACGGATGCGGGTGTCCGCAGGACGTCAGACGCACCGCGTCCGCGTCGGCCGAGAACTCCAGCAGCAGAGCCGTCGCGAACAGTTCGGCGTGTGCGGTCTGGGCCGAGTCCACGACGAGCCGGCGATCGAGGCGGGCCGCGGCCGACTTCAGGTCGCCCTGGTCGAGCACGGTCTCCCGGAACGCCCCGAGGAGGGAGGCGACGGTCGAGACGGCCGACAGCCCGTGCCCCTGCACATCGCCCATCACCGCCCGCACACCGTACGGGCCGGCGCGCACGTCGAAGAAGTCGCCACCCACCAGCGTCTCGCGCTGCGCCGCCCGGTAGAGCGCCGTGCAGCGCACCGGGCCGACGCGTCGGGGAAGCGGTGGCAGCACGGCGAGCTGGGCGGCCTCCGCGACGGTGCGCACCGTGACCAGGTGGGCGTCGCGCCGACTGCGCACCAGGGAGATGGCGACGCTCAGGATCGCGACGAACGTGATGGTCAGCAGGTCGGTGTTGCCCGGATGGTTGAGCTGGAGCGGCGGTACGTAGAGGAACACGATGACGATGGCGCCGAAGACGGCCGTCGCCACCGGTCCGTAGGAGAGCACGGCCAGCGACGGGATGGCGCCCAGCAGGAAGCCGATGTCCAAGGGGTACCGACTCAGCAGTTCGGCGGTACAGACCGCCACCAGCAGGGCGGGCGGCAGCACCCGCACCCAGCGCGGTGGTGGTGCTCCGCGCAGCCAGCCTTGGCTCTCCCGGACCTGATGCCGGTGGTCGGCCGTGCCCATAGCACTCCTCCCTACCCCACCACGCTCCTCCTTCCGGCGGTCGGGCGCATCACGGTGGGCCGGGCGGGCCGCCGGACGCCGAGGATTTCCTTGTCCCGCGCGGAGTTCCGCGCGGAGAATTTCCGTTGTTGGTTGAAAATCGCAATTCTCTGAGAATTCTCTTCGGGAAAAAGAGTGTCGGCGCGCGCTGAACGGACACCCGGTGTTTTCAAGCGCAGCGCGACGTAGCTGGAGGATTTCTTCATGTACGAGAATCTGTGGGCCTACACTCCGACCAGCGGCCACACCCCCGACTCGGATCTCACCAGGTACCGGGTGGAAGCGACCGATGGGCACATCGGGAAGGTCGACAAGCACTCCGACGAGGTCGGTTCCCAGTACATCGTGGTCGACACCGGCATCTGGATCTTCGGCAAGGAGGTCCTGCTGCCCGCCGGGACGATCACCACGATCACCCACGAGGACAAGACCGTCCACGTCGCCCGGACGAAGGACGAAATCAAGTCGGCACCGGAGTTCGACAAGGAGAAGCACCTCGGCGACCCGCATTACCGCGATCAGCTCGGCGGACACTACGGGTCCGGACACTGACACCGCCCCGTCCGCCGGTGCTGCCCCCTTTCGGGGGCGGTGCCGGCGTTTCTGCAGCCCGCTCCGCCTCAGTGACCCGACCCGGGCCCCCGCCGGCTCGGCGACCTGCGTCCGGGACGGCTCGCCGGCAGACGGGACCTGGCCGCCCTGGGTGTCCTCTCGGCCCGCGACATGCTCGCTCCCGCCCGTTCGGTGAAGCACGGCGACGACCGCACCACCCGCGGCCCGCGAGGTGGCTCGGGACCTGGCGGCCCAGTCACCCGTGGGCGGCTAGGCGTGTGAGGCGTCGGTCGGGGAGGCGTCGGTCAGGGACGTGGGGCGCTTGGAGAACCAGGAGCCGATCAGGGTGGGGAGCGAGGGGCCGCCGCGCAGGCACCAGAGGGCGATCACCGGGTCGCAGATCGCGCAGCCGAGCGACGAGTGCGTGGCGAACGGGATGATCGGGGCTCCCCGCAGATAGTGCAGGGCGTCCCAGGCGGTGTGCAGCAGCCAGGCGATGCCGATCCAGACGTACGAGTCGAGGCCGCGGTAGGCGCAGTAGGTGACCGCGGCGGTGAAGACGAACTCCCAGGCGCCGAAGCTGCCACTGCTGAGATAGGCGGCTCCGGCCCCGGCGACCATGATGGCGTTGAACCGCCGCCTCGCGGGCTCCCGGAGCAGGGACATGAGGAACGCGTAGAGAACACCGATGAGTACGGGTGCGACGAAGAGCATGAGCGAGACGCTACGAGGGTGATCGCGGCCCCGGCAGTGGCCGGAATGACAGAGTGCGACGGGTTCTCGCCACCCGGTATCGCCGGCTCCGGGGACCGATCCGTCGTCGCGAGGTGAGGCGCGGCTGCCGACCGCCGTGGCGCCCGGCGTCGGACGACCAGTAGGCGATGGGACACTTCTCCCACAGGCGGAGTCGGAACACGGGAAGAGCTGTGATGCGCGGCCGAACGCGGACAAGGACCTCTGGTGCACCGGCGCGTGGACCGGTCGGGACCGACACCGCCCTGGTGCCGGTCCGTCACTCGGACGCGGCGCGTGCGGCCGTGCTCGTCCTGCACGGGGGCCGGGCCGACAGCCTGGCCCCCGCACGGCCCTGGAACGTGGCGGCGCTGCGGATGAGGCCCGTGGTCCGGGCCGTCGCCGCGGCCGTGCCGGACGACGAGGTCTTCCTCGGACAGGTGCGCTACCGCCTCAAGGGCTGGAACGGGTCACGGGCCGACCCTGTCGGTGACGTCCAGCGGGCACTCGCGGAGCTCGCTCGCCTAGTCGGTGAGGTGCCGGTGATTCTCGTGGGTCATTCGATGGGCGGCCGGGCAGCCCTGCGCGTCGCGGCGGCGACACAGGTGGGGGGAGTGGTGGCGCTGGCACCCTGGTGTCCGGAGGGCGAACCGGTGGCCCACCTCCAGGACAAGAAGGTGATCGCGCTGCATGGTGACCGCGACCGCGTCACCGAACCGTCGGAGTCGATCGCGTTCGTCCGCCGGGCCAGGGCCGCCGGATCCCGCGCGGGTGTGCTGCTGGTCAAGCGCGGTGACCACGCCATGCTCCGACGGTACGGAACCTGGCACGGCGCCACGGGGGCGGCCGTCGCCGAACTGCTGAGACCCACGGAGTCGCCCGGTGGACTGCTCGCCCGGGCGCTTTCGGAGGCCGACTCCGGCCTGCTCTGACCGGACCTGCCGGGAACCTGTGACTCCGGGACCCGTCGGAGTTGTCAACTCCCGGATTCGTCGGAGCTGTCAACTCCGGGACCGGGCGCGGCGCGAGGAGCGAAATTCCGGTGCGCCGACCGCTTCGCGCTCCCTACACTCACCCCACAACGCGCGCTCACCGCACCTGCGGAACATCACGGCGCGCGTCCTGACGAGTGAGGGGAGCCGGGCCGTGCGTCACCGCACCGCTGTCGTCGTTCCCCCTTCGCGCTACGAGGTGATCCTCGTGTCTCCGGGTGCCCGGTGCCGGCTGCGCGGCCGACACCGGTGGTCCGTGACGAACATCTGACCTCTCTCCGCCCGTCACCGGGCAGATCGGCTCCGTACGCCCCGATGGGGATGTGCCGCGGCCAGAGGTCCCCGCACGGCCCGTGGCACGACCGCGGGCCGCTTCGTCCGGGAAATCGCGCCGCCCCATCCGGATCATTCCGAAAGGCCATGGGCCGTGCGTACCGACCGACACCGTCACCTCGACACCCCGCTCGCCGCCGTCCGCAACCTGGGCATCCTCGCCCACGTCGACGCCGGGAAGACCACCCTCACCGAGCGGATCCTCTACCTCACCGGGACCACCCACAAGCGGGGTGAGGTCCATGACGGCACCACCGTCACCGACTTCGACCCCCAGGAACGCGATCGTGGCATCACCATCTTCGCCGCGGCCGTGAGCTGTGCCTGGGACGCGCACCGGATCAACCTGATCGACACCCCGGGCCACGTCGACTTCTCCGACGAGGTGGCGCGCTCCCTGCGGGTGCTCGACGGCGCCGTGGCGGTCTTCGACGCCGTCGCGGGAGTCGAGCCGCAGAGCGAGGCGGTGTGGCGCCAGGCGGACCGGTACGGCGTGCCGAGGATCGCCTTCGTCAACAAGCTCGACCGCGCCGGTGCCGACCTCGACACCGCGGTCGAGTCGATCCGGGAGCGGCTGCATCCGGCCCCGCTGGTCGTCCAGTTGCCGATCGGAACGGAGGCCGGGTTCACCGGTGTGGTGGATCTGCCGCGCATGCGGTCACTGGTCTGGCCCGAAGGCCGCGACACGGTCGAGGAAGGCCCGGTGCCCGAGGCACTGAGGGACGCCGCGGAAGGCCGCCGCCGACAGCTGGAGGAAGCGGTGGC
Organism: Streptomyces sp. GbtcB7; assembly: GCF_019091445.1. Lineage (NCBI taxonomy): Bacteria > Bacillati > Actinomycetota > Actinomycetes > Kitasatosporales > Streptomycetaceae > Streptomyces > Streptomyces sp. GbtcB7. The sequence continues at coordinate 223,039 of NZ_JAGXJM010000016.1, read as the reverse complement.
GGAACTCCACCCCGGCGCGCTCGAGGAGTTCTGCGCGGAAGGGACGCTCTCCGCGCGGACCCTGACCGCCGCGCTGCGCGACCTGACCCGTTCCGGCGACGGCGTGGTGGTGCTGTGCGGCTCGGCCTACCGCAACCGCGGGATCGAGCCACTGCTCGATGCCGTGGTGGCCTACCTGCCGTCGCCGCGCGACGTGCCCGCGGTACGCGGCACCCGGGACGGTGGGGAACAGGAGCGGTTCGCCGACCCGGCGGCACCGTTCGCGGCACTGGTGTTCAAGGTGAACGGGACCGCCACGGGGCGGCTGACGTACCTGCGTGTCTATTCGGGCACGATCGGGAAGGGAGAGACGGTGTGGGACTCGGGCACGGGGCGCACCGAGCGCATCGGCCGGATCCTGCGGGTGCAGGCCGACCGTCACGCCCCACTGGAGCGGGCGGTGGCGGGCGACATCGTCGCGGTGGTTGGGCTGAAGTCGGCCCGCGCCGGGTCGACCCTGTGCGCCCCCGGGGCTCCGTTGGTTCTCGAACCGCCGACCGTCGCCGATCCGGTCGTCTCGGTGGCCGTCGAGGCCGTCGGCAGCGCTGAGGCGGAGCTGTTGGTGTCCGCGTTGACGCGGCTGGTCGAGGAGGATCCCTCGCTGGTCGTGCGCACCGACCCCGAGACCGGCCAGCTGGTCCTGTCGGGCATGGGCGAACTGCATCTGGAGGTGGCGGTGGAGAAGATCCGGCTCGCCCACGGTCTGGACGTCCGGGTCGGCCGGCCGAGGGTGGCCTACCGGGAGACGGTCGTCCGGGGAGTGTCGGGGCTGGTCCACCGGCACGTCAAACAGGACGGCGGCGCCGGTGAGTTCGCCCATGTCGTGCTCGACGTGGAGCCGCTGGAGGACGTCCCGGGCGACGGCGGCGAGGGCGCGACGCGCTTCGAGTTCCGCTCGACCGTCGTCGGCGGACGGGTGCCACAGGAGTATGTCCGGGCGCTGGAGGCCGGGTGCCGTGACGCGCTGGCCGACGGGCCGCTCGGCGGGCACCCGGTCACCGGGGTACGTGTCGTCCTCACCGATGGAGCGACCCATCCGAAGGACTCTTCGGAGCGGGCGTTCCGGACGGCCGGCCGGTTCGCGCTGCGGGAGGCACTGCGCGCCTGCGCGATGGTTCTCCTGGAACCGGTGGCGGACGTCACGGTCACCGTGCCGGACGACGCCGTGGGCGGGGTCCTCGGTGACCTGGCGGCGCGACGCGGGCAGGTCTCGGGCTCCGTCGCGCGGGCGGGCGTCGTGGTGATCACCGCGACCGTGCCGCTGGTCGAGCTGTTCGGCTATGCGACCCGGCTGCGCAGCCGGACCCGGGGCCGGGGAGTCTTCACCGCCCGGCCCGCCGGGTACGCCCCGGCACCGAGCACGGCGCCGACCGGGACTGTGGCCCGGTGACGCACAGGACGGTCCCGCCCGACTTCGGGCGGGACCGTCCCGCGGCGCCCCGGTCGAACGCTGTCCCGGTCGAACGCTGCCCGGGGCGGGTGCGTCGGACGACCGCGGCGCGTCAGGCGACCGCGGGATCGAGCAGCCCGGTGCGAAGACGCTTGATGATGCGGGTGATCAGACGCGAGACGTGCATCTGCGAGATGCCGAGTTCCTCGCCGATCTGGGCCTGGGTGCGCTCCTCGACGAAACGCATGTGGATGATCCGGCGCTGACGCTTGTCCAGTTCGGCGATCAGCGGGGCCAGGGACTGGAAGTCGTCGACGAGTTCCAGCGAGGGATCGTCCTCGCCGATGAAGTCCGCGAGAACGGTGTCCCCGTCCGCGCCGTCGTCGGCCGTGAGCGCGGCGTCGAGGGACGAGGAGTTGTAGCCGTTGGAGGCCTTGCGCGCCTCGATGACCTCCTCCTCGGAGAGAGACATCAGCGCGGCCAGCTCACGCGTGGTCGGGGTGCGGCCGAGGCGGGTGCGCAGTTCTTCCGTCGCCTTGGCGAGTTCGATCCGCGCCTCCTGAAGACGGCGGGGCACGTGGACGGCCCAGCTGGTGTCGCGGAAGAAACGCTTGATCTCGCCGACGATGTACGGAACGGCGAAGGAGGTGAACTCGACCTCGCGGGTCAGCTCGAAACGGTCGATCGCCTTGATGAGCCCGATCGTGCCGACCTGGACGATGTCTTCCATCTCGTCCTGGTTGCGGCTGCGGAAGCGGGCCGCCGCGTACCGCACGAGGGAGAGGTTCATCTCTATGAGCGTGTTGCGCGCGTACTGGTAGTCGTGCGTGCCTTCCTCCAGCACGGCCAGCCGGTCGAAGAACTGACGCGACAACGAGCGCGCGTCCTTCGGGCTGATCTTCAGTGGCTCGTCGATCAGGGGGAGTGCCTCCTCCTGTGCCGTCCCTGCCTGCTGTGCCGTGTTGGTCGCCTTCGCTGCCGTCACGGCTGCCATGCGGTCCACCCCAGTTCGTTCGAAGCCAATTGAAGACAGTGCCCGTCTGCCCCGTCTCAAGCCAGTCATGCCACCCAAACCCCGAAACCCGCGGAACGCCTCTGTTCCGCGGCCCGCCGGACATGGGGCCACTACCACTCCTCGCCGAAGCCCTCTGCCGGATGCACGCCGACGGCAACCGCCGCCGCCTACAGTGGGATCCGAGGTGAGCCAGTGGGCATGGAGCAGGGAGAACACGGAGCGCGGTCGCCCCTCGCCCGAGACCGGGCGGAGCCGTTCGCGCATCCCGCGCTCCTGTACCGCTCCGAGCAGGAGTACGCGCAAGGCACCCTGCCGTTCGTGTCCGAGGGCCTCGCCACCGGCCTGCCCGTGGCGGTGGCGGCACCTCCGTCTCGACTGGCGCTGCTCAAGGCGGAACTCGGAGCGGTCGCCCACGAGGTCCGCTGGATCGACATGACCCAGGCCGGCCGGAACCCCGGCCGGATCATCCCCGCCGTCCTGCGATCCTTCGCCGACGCCCACCCCGGACGCCCTGTGCGCATCATCGGGGAGCCGATCTGGTACGGCCGTACGCCGCGTGAGTACCCGGCCTGCGTCCAGCACGAAGCCCTCATCAACACGGCGTTCCACGGCCGCGACGCGACCATCCTCTGCCCTTACGACGCCCGAACCCTCTCCGACGACGTGATCGCCGACGCACACGCCACGCACCCCGTGGTGATCAGCGACGGGCGGCCGTGCGTCAGCCACGCCTACGATCCCGAACGCGTCCTCGCGCGCTACAACGAGACCTTGCCGTATCCGCCGGGAGCGGCCACGGTCCGCTTCGCCGCCGGACTGCTGCCTGCCGCACGCGACTTCGCGCTGCGCGAGGCACGGGAGCGGGGGATGGCGCCGCCCCGGCTGCAGGATCTGAACCTCGTCGTCGCGGAGTTGACGACCAACAGCGTGGTGCACGGAGGCGGTTCGGGGACGCTACGGATCTGGGCCGAGAGCGAGCAGATCGTCTGCGAGGTGCGTGACGAGGGACACCTGACCGACCCCCTGGCCGGCCGCCGCCCGGTGCGCCCGGACCAACTCGGCGGACGGGGCCTGCTCCTCGTCCACTTCCTGTCCGACCTGGTACGCGTCCACACCGCCGCGTCCGGAACGACCGTACGCAGCTATCTCGCCCGAAGATGACCGCGGTCGTTCCACCCGGGGCCGGCCGTGCCCCTCGCAGCTCGCCGTACTCGCTCTACTCGCCGCGGTGCCGCCAGTACCAGACCAGGACCGCGACGAGCCCGCAGAGATAGACCAGGGGCAGGACCAGGCCGGGGACACGGGCCGCGTTCACGAAGCGGCTCCGACGGGAGAACAGGCCGATGCGGCCGGGGTGTGTGCCATTGCTGTCTGCTTTCGATGAGCTGCGGGCCGGTGGGGGCGTGTGTGGCGACAGGAGCGGACTGATCGGCACTCGCGGCCCGGGTGGTGGGCTCAATGATGACGGCAGGCCCCGCGGTTCGGCCCCGTCCGGGCCGGCTGGACTTGTGTACGGGGATTCCGCCCGCGCGAGCGGTACACGGAGACCGGCTCCCGTTCCAGGCTCGCACCGATGCGCGAAGTTGTGTCGACAGGATTCCTGGGGGCACTCGGACTCCACCACCACTTCGGATGAGGAGAGTTCATGCTCGGAATCGTTGCGGCGATCGTGCTGTTCATCGCGTTCTTGATCAATGCCGCGGACCTCTCGACCAACGACGTCTTCACGTCGACCAACGTCATGCTCATAGGGCTGGCCCTGCTCGCCCTGCACGTCTCCGGCGTCGGCGGCGGCTGGGCGACCCGCGGCCGTAGGCGCTGACGCCTGGGGCGGACGGTTCAGGAGGAACAGCATGACGATCGACAGAATCTGGTCGTACGCACCGGGGTTCGGCAGCCCCGAGGCGCTGGACCTCACCGGCTACACCGTCGAGGCGAGCGACGGGACGATGGGGCACGTGGACCGACAGGCCGACGATTCCGGTATGCGCCACCTGATCGTCGACACCGGTGCGTGGGTTTTCGGAAAGAGTGTTCTGGTACCTGTGGGTGTCGTCACCGACATCGACACCCAGGCGCGGAAGGTGACGATGGCCCGCACCCGGGAGGAGATGACCTCGGCACCGGTCTTCCGGACCGACCGCGAGACCCTGGACCCCGCATACCTGGCCCGGGTCGGCAGCTACTACCGAAGCCTGCCGCCCGGACAACTCGCCTGATGTCGTCGTCCCCGAGCGGACGACATCGCAGCCCAAGGAGCCCGAGTGACCTACGACGTCGGCGCGTTGCGCGCCCAGATCCCCGCCCTGCGGACCGGCATCGCGTATTTCGACGGTCCGGGCGGCACCCAGACGCCGGCGCCGGTCGGCGCGGCGATCGCCGACGCGCTCACCCGCCCACTGTCGAACCGCGGGAGCGTCACGACGGGAGAGGCGAACGCGGAGGCTCTCGTCAGGGAGTTCCGGCAGACCATGGCCGACCTGTTGGGCGGGGAACCCTCGGGAGTCGTCTTCGGCCGCAGCGCCACCCAACTCACGTACGACTTCTCCCGGGCGCTGGCCAAGGACTGGGCCCCCGGCGACGAGATCGTGGTGAGCCGGCTCGACCACGACGCCAACATCCGCCCCTGGCTCCAGGCCGCGGAGCGGACCGGCGCCCGGGTGCGATGGGCCGACTTCGATCCGGTCACCGGCGAACTCCCGCCCTCGGCCGTGGGCGAACTGCTCACCGAACGCACCCGGCTGGTCGCGGTCACCGCCGCCTCCAACCTGATCGGTACGCTCCCCGACGTCGCGGAGATCGCCCGTCTGGTCCACCGCACGGACGCACTGCTCTACGTCGACGGCGTGCACTACACGGCGCACACGTTCGTGGACCTCGCACGGCTCGGCGCCGACTTCTTCGTCTGCTCGCCGTACAAGTTCCTCGGCCCGCACCACGGCGTGCTCGCCGCCGCTCCGGCCCTGCTGGAGACGCTGCGTCCCGACAAGCTGCTGCCCTCCTCCGACGCGGTCCCGGAGCGTTTCGAGCTCGGGACGCTACCCTACGAGCTCCTCGCCGGCACCCGCGCCGCCGTCGACCTGCTCGCCGGTCTCGGGACCGGTCCGACGGACGACCGGCGCGCCCGGCTGCGGTCCGCGTTCGCGTCGATCGAGCGGCACGAGCGAGCGCTGCGGGACCGGATGGAGAACGGCCTGGCCGCACTCGCGGGCGTCACGATCCACTCCCGGGCGGCCGACCGCACCCCCACGCTGCTCCTGACCTTCGACGTCCGCGACACGGACGACGCCTACCGCTTCCTGGCGGCGCGGAGCGTGCACGCGCCCGCGGGAACCTTCTACGCGCTGGAGGCATCGCGCCACCTCGGCCTGGGCGACACCGGGGGCCTGCGCCTCGGACTGTCACCGTACAACGACGAGGACGACGTGGAACGGCTGCTGGAGGGCCTGGCGGCATTCCTGAAGTCGTGACCCCCGCGACTCCCGGCACTCCTTAGGCGGCGGGTCCCCGGGACGCCGTGTCCGCGGGCGTCGACACCGGTACTCCGAGGGGGCGGGCGAGGCCGATCACGCCTTCGTCCAGGCGCTGCAGATGCCGCAGGACCCGGTCGGTCACGCGGTCGTGCCGGGGACGGCCCGGCCGGTCCGTCTCCAGCATGGACGCGAGGCTGGGGCCGGTCTCGGCCACGCCTTCGGTGTCGTCGTCCTCGACGCGTGCGACCAGGACGTCGATGTTGTGTGCGATGCGCCGGCCGGCCCCCTTGAGTCGGGGATCGGCCGCGACGGTCTTGCTGTAGGGCAGCAGCTCGGCCGTCGCCGCCAGGGAACGCGCGTGGTACGCGCACGTCTCCAGGAGCGCCACGAGATAGCGCGCGGTCTGCCGACGGGCCCGCAGTGGGGTGATCGGATGGGTCAACGGCTGCGTGGAGGATCGTAGATCGTCCAGAGCCGTGTCGAGATCCCGCGCCTTGTCCAGCAGCTCGATCGCCGGGCCGCCGCTCAGCTGCTCGACCGCCGCACCGGTGACCTCCCCGAGCCGCTTCAGAACCGTGGCCAGCAGCTCGTCGGTACGGCGGTCCGTGTTCACCGGCAGCACCAGGGCGGCCGCGATGACACCACAGGTGGCGCCGAGCGCCGTTTCCTCGATACGAAGGACGAGCACCCCGGTGCTGTAGGTGTTGAGCAGCGTGTACAGCAGGCCCAGCATCGCCGTGACGAAGAAGGACATCAGGGCGTACGACAGCGGCGCGGTGAAGAACATCGCGAAGATGAACAGCAGCACCAGGGCGAACGCGGTCCAGGTGTGGGAGCCGACCAGACTCGCCAGCAGGGCACCGGCGACGACGCCGAGGACGGTGCCGAGCAGCCGCCGATACCCCTTGACCAGGATCTCTCCCGTGGACGCCGTGTTCAGGAAGACCACCCAGCAGGTCAGCACGGCCCAGTACCAGCGCTGACTGGAGAGGAACTCCCCACCGACGATGGCCAGGGCCGAACCCACCGACACCTGGACCGCGGTACGGGTCGTCGGACGCTTCCACCCCGTGGGGGCGTGCGCGTCCTCCTCGTCCTCCTCCTCCCTGGCGATGGCGATGTCCTCGGCGTCCAACTCCTCACGGGAACGGGTCGTCGACGGTGTGTCGTCGGACTCGTCCTGCGGCCCGTCGAGGGCGAGTCGCAGGCCCAGGACGGAACGCCCCGTCTCCCCGATCCCGCGGAAGACGTCCTGGACGGCCGCCGAGGCACGCGGCAGGTTCTCCTCGTCGCGGTAGCCGAGCAGCCGGTTGCGCACATGGGCCACCCCGGTGCCGCGGTCCTCGGCGACCGGGCGCAGGACGAGCAGGCGCAGCGCTTCGAGATCACGGCGCAGGGTGGCGGTGGTGTCGTCCTGCGCCCGGAGCCGGTCGCTCGCCGCGGGCACGGGCGCGTTCGGCAGATGCAGGGTGAGCGTGTCGGCCCGTTCCGCGCTGCGGGCGGTCAGGATGAGCACCCCGAGCCGCTCGGCGGCGATCTCGGCGTCGGCGATACGCCGCTGCACGAGCGCGGCGGTGGCGCTGTCGCTGGTCCCCTCCGCCAGCCGTCCCTGGATCATCATCGCGCTCTCGTGGAGCCGGGCGGTGTGCCGCCTGACCTCCTCCAGAGCCTTCTCCACCCGGTCGGGGCCGGCGTCCAGCAACTCGATCTGGGCGGACACCAGTTGCGCCAGACGGGCCCGGAAGGCCGCGCGCAACCGACGCAGCACACGCTCGGGCGTCTCCGGCACGACGACGAAACGCACCAGCGCACTGCACACGAACGCGACGACCAGGGTCCCGCACAGTCCCGGCAGACCGGGGACGCCGGCCCTGACGAACAGCGACACGAAGTAGACCTGGAACCCGATGAGGCCCAGCGCCGTTCCGCGATCACCGAAGCGGCGGCTGTACACGGCGGCGAAGATCAGCGCCAGGAAGAAGAGGTCACCCGCGACCACGTGGGTGCTGAGCAGCGCCCCCAGCGACATCGCGGCGAGTGCCACGACCAGCCCGAGCGCGAGCGTGACTGCCTGTTGGCGCTGCTGCTTCTCCTTGATGGCGAAGGTCGCGGCCATGGCCGAGATGGAACCGGCGACCAAGTGAGTCTTACTGGCCCCGAGCAGCGCCAGTACGGCGAGCGTGAGCGCGATGGCCCCCACCGTCCGCAGCCCGGCCATGAGCCGCAGCAGCCCGGGGTCCGATGCCGCGAATCGGTCCCAGATCCTCGTCCGGCCCGGCCGTGTCGCTGTCCTCACGCTGCTGTTCTGCCTCGCTCTCCGCCATGATCAGCGGTTCCAGCATGGCACGTGTCGACGCCCGCGCGTCCTTCCCGGCGTCCGCGGCGACCCCGGGCTCAGTCGGCCTCGCTCAGCGCGGGCGTCAACTGCGCCCAGGGATTGGGAGGTTCTCCCGTCACGGGACCGTAGACCGCCGCGCCGCGTTCGCGCGCGGTCCGCACGGCGAGCGGTACGAGCGCCTCGGGCACACCGTAGACGAGATGGCAGAACCGGTCGGGCGGGTGCCGGGCGGTCCACGCCGGTCTGCTGAACGCCGACACATAGGTCGTCCAGTGCCCCTCGAAGGTCACCGTCAGGTCGGCGACGCGCGCATCCCCCGGCGCCGGGTGCACCCCGGGGTTGAGCACGACGGTCGTGGCGCCCAGCCGGCGTACGGAGCGCACCACCCTTCGGCAGGCGGGCAGTTCGGCCGGGTCCGAGGTCACCCGGTCCAGGAAGCAGCCGTCGGCCCCGTACCACTCCCGGTGCCGTACGATGTCCTGCGCGACCTCGGCCGTGGAACGCGCACCGTAGTCGGTGTCCACGTAGCCGAGCAGGCGGGCGCCGGCCACCCGCAGAGCTCCGGCCGCCGCCGTGAACGCCGGGTCGGGGCTCGGGCCCGGACCGTTCGCGGGATTGATCACCACCGCGTACGTACGGGCCGCGGCCGTGATCAGCCGGTGCCAGGCGCCCGGATCCTCGGCCGGGTGGACGTACAGCGGAATGAGCAGGCTCATTGCGCCCGGCCGCCTTCCGGCCGGACGGGCGGCGCCGCCCAGCGCGGCCAGCGACTCCTCCAGGGCGTACGACGGCCGCCAGTCCAGGCCCTCGCCGGCGGCGGCGATGTCGGAGCACTGCCACGACACGGCCCCCGAGCGCGCCGAGCCGCCGCCGTCCTCCTCGATCCGGCCCCGGAACCCGGCGGTGCGGGCCAGCGTCCGTACGAGCTCGCGCACCGGGACGGCGCGTCCGCCCCCGATGTTGAGGACGTGCGGCAGGGGCCCGGGCGACGTGGCCGCGAGCACCGCCGCCCGCGCCACATCTCGTACGTCCACGAAGTCGCGGTATGCCGACAGGTCACCCAGTCGGATCACCGCGTCCGGGTCCGGGCCGGCCGCGCGCAGCAGCCCGGCGATCCGGCCGGGCAGCCCGGTGGGCGGGGCGCCGGGCCCCACCGGGTTGCCCACGCGCAGGACCACCGCGTCGAGTCCGGAGGTGGTCACGGTGACCGTCCCGGCGAGTTTGGTGGCGCCGTAGGGGGTGACGGGACGGGTGGCCGACGCCTCGGTCACCCTGGTGTCCGGGGTGCCGGGGCCGTACTCGGCGGCCGAGCCCAGATGGACGAGGCGTGCCGAGGGTGCCGCCTCTCGCAGCGCCGCGCACAGGACGGCGGGGCCACGGGAGTTGACCTCCGCGAGGGTCACGGCGTCCCCGTCGGTCGAGCCCGCACAGTTGATCACGGCATCGGGCGCCGCCGACGCCAGGGTCTTCGCCAGCCCGTCCGTACGGGCGGTGGCCAGGTCGATGTCCAGCTCCGCGTCGGGCGAGCGACCGCCGCCGAACACCCGGGCGTCCGGCAGGGCGCGCAGGTGCTCGACGACGTGACCGCCCAGATAGCCGGTGAAGCCGAGGACGAGAATGCGCATGCGGTGGTCAGGCTCCCTTGAGCAGCATCGACTTGCGGGTGGTGAACTCGGCGTTGGCCCGGTCGTAGTCGTCGGGGCGGCCGATGTCGAGCCAGTACCCGTCGAAGTCGTAGGCGTGCGGGGGGTCCTGTGCTTTGAGTAGATCGAGCACCAGTTCGTCGAAGCCCAGCGGCAGCCCGGGCGTGTAGCCGTCGAGGGTCGTCCTGGACAGCCCATAGACGCCCATGGAGACGCGGTAGTCCATGCTCGGTTTCTCGGTGAACGCGACGACCTTGCTCTGGTCGGTGGTCAGCACGCCGAAGTCAATGCGCACCTTGCGCGCGTAGGTCGCGATCGTCAGCGGGGCGGCCGAGTCCCGGTGCTGCTTCAGGACGTCGGCGTAGTCGAGGTCGGTCAGGACGTCTCCGTTCATCACGAGGAACGACTCGGGCAGGCGCTCGCGCATGGTGAGCAGCGGCCCCATGGTGCCCAAGGGGCTCTCCTCGGTGGCGTAGTCGACGGCCATGCCCCACTGGGAGCCGTCGCCGACGTAGGCGCGGATGATCTCGCCGAGGTGGCCGATGGCGAGCGTGCAGTGGGTGAAGCCCGCGGTGGCGAGCTGGCGCAGCACGATCTCCAGGATGGCGTGCTGGTCGCCGATGGGCACGAGCGGCTTGGGCAGCGCGGTGGTGTAGGGCCGCAGCCGGACGCCCTTGCCTCCCGCCAGGATCACTGCGTGCATAGGGGCTCCTCCTTCGTGGACGTGCCGGACGGGGTCAGATGTTGTAGATGCCGGTCTTGTACCGGGCGAGGTTGGCCGGGTCGCGGAAGAACTCCACGGTGTGCGCGAGCCCCTGCTCCAGGTCGTGGCCGGGACTCCAGCCGGTCGCCTCGCCGAGCCGGGTCGCGTCCGCGACCAGCCGCATGACCTCGGAGTTCGCGGGCCGGATGCGCTGCGCGTCCTCGCGTACGTCGATGGCCGTGTCCATCACCTTGCCGATCAGCGTGACCAGGTCACCGACGGAGATCTCGCCCCCGGTTCCGGCGTTGAAGGTGCGGCCGACCACCCGCTCGGCGGGCGCGGTGCCCACCGCGAGGAACGCCTGTGCGGTGTCCTTGACGTAGGTGAAGTCGCGGGTGGGCCGCAGGTCGCCGAGGGTGATGGTGTGCGCGCCGGCCGCCACCTGCCCGATGACGCTCGGGATCACCGCGCGCATCGACTGGCGCGGCCCGAAGGTGTTGAACGGGCGCAGGGTCACCACCGGGGTGTCGAAGCTCGCGTGGTAGCTGTCGGCGAGCCGGTCCCCGCCCGCCTTCGAAGCGGCGTACGAGGACTGGGTGTTGATCGGGTGGTCCTCGGTGATCGGCACGGTCCGCGCCGTGCCGTAGGTCTCGCTCGTGGAGGTGTGCACCAGCCGGGGTGTGCCGAGGACGCGCACCGCCTCCAGCACGTTGAGCGTGCCGGTGACATTGGTGTCGACGTAGCTGTGCGGTGCCTGGTACGAGTACGGGATCGCGATGAGGGCGGCCAAGTGGTAGGCGCAGTCGGCGCCTTCGAGGAGGCCCCGGACCGAGCCGGGGTCCCGGACGTCGCCGAGGACGATCTCCACGTGGTCGAGGACGTCGGTGGGCAGGGTCTCCAGCCAGCCGTAGGAGGCGAAGGAGTTGTACTGCGCCATGGCCCTCACCCGGTGTCCGGAGGCGACCAGTGCCTCGGTGAGGTGTGAGCCGATGAAGCCCTCGGCTCCGGTGACGGCGGCGAGCGGTGCGGAGGTCAACGCGTGGTCCTTCCGGTCGGTTGCGCGTGTGATGTCCGTGCGTCGGGCGCGGCCCGGGGGCCGGTGTCGTGCGGTGGTGGTCCGGAGGTCAGGCATGCGGCGCGGGCCGCCCGAGCAGCCGTAGCGCGCACGCCGCGAGACACAGCGCGGCGGCGCCGCAGCACAGCGACAGCACCTCCGTGCCCGGTGGGAGACGGAACAGGGTGACGGCCGCGGCCCCGCCCGCGGCCGCGAGGCACACCCCGGCGGGCGTCCACGCCACCCCGAACGCCTGGAGCAGCAGCGCGGTCCACAGGGTCGCCGCGAGCAGCAGCAGCGGGGTCGGCTCGGCATCGGTGAGCAGGGCAGCGGGCAGCAGCGGCAGCAGGTAGGCGAACAGACAGAGGGCGAGCACGCCGGCCGAACGCAGCAGGAACCCGGCCGGGGTGGCCGTCGCCCGCAGCGCCGCCACCGACATGCCCCGGTAGCGGTACAGCAGCCACTCGGCCGGTCCCATGCTCACGGCGTACGGGTCCTGGCGGCCCTCCAGCAGTACCAGCGCCCCGGCGGCCAGGCCGAACAGGCCGCACGGCAGCGAGCGCAGCAGCCTGGGCCGGGTGCCGTCCGGGACGGGCACGGCCGCGAGGGTGCTCCGCAGGGCCCAGCCGGCCGCGGCGACCGTGCCGAGCAGTGCCAGCAGAGGCAGCCCGGCCCGCAGCGCGGTGCCCGGCTCCCACCACGGCAGCACCGCCGCCCCGGCGATCAACGGGGTGAGCGCGGCCAGCAGCAGCCGTTCCCGGCCCAGCACCAGCAGCACGCCGGCCGCCGCGAGGTACGCCGACTGCGCGGCCGCGACCAAGGCCGCCGGATCGGGTCCGGCGACCAGCGCCCCGGCGGCCGTGGCCACCACGGCGCCCAGGGGCGCGCCCTTGAGGAGCGTGCGGCCGGCCTCCCGCCGCCCCGTGGTCATCCGCAGATAGGCCCGGTGCCACAGTCGCCCGGTGAGCAGGTAGGCCAGTCCCGGCAGCGCGAACAGCGCCCCGCGCAACGCGCACCGCACATGGTCCGGGCGCCACGGGTCGGCCGGCTTCGCGGGCTCGGGGAAGGTGCGCGGCACCCGTTCGAACAGGGTGGCGGCGAGCGAGAAGAGATGGGGGTGCCCGTAGCGCTCTTGGATGACCTCGGCGGTCAGTCCCTCCGACTCCAGCAGCGCCGCCACCTCGTACGGATGGACCGCGGGTCCGATGCGGTCGGCCAGCTCCGCGGCGAGCCGGTCGACCGCGTCCCGGTCCGGGCCGTGGTCCGGCAGGCGCAGGGCGAGTGTGCGGTCGTCGGCGAGCCGGAGGGCCAGCGTGTCCTGCTCCAGCCCACCGGGTTGGAGCTCGATCGGCCCGCTCATCCGGCCAGGCTCCCCGACTGCGCGCCCGCCGCCGCGAGTTCCGCGTCGGCCGCGGCACGGTCGGCCGTCCACGACTCGCGCGGTGTGATCCGGCCGAGCGCCGACAGCTCCAGGTAGATCGACCGGAAGGTGTCGACGGTCTGGCGCAGGGTGAACTGCTCGATCACCCGCAGCCGCGCTGCCTCGCCCGTCGCACGGCGGCGGTCGGGATCACCCAGCAGCTCCAGCGCCGCCGCTGCCATCGCGGCGGGATCGCGCGGCGGTACGACGAGACCCGTGTCGCCGACGGCCTCCCGTACGCCGCCCACGTCCGTGGAGACGGTCGCCCGTCCGCAGGACATGGCCTCGATCAGGGTGAAGGGGAAGCCCTCGCTGATGCTGGAGAGCATCACGACGTTACCCGCGGCGTAGGCCTCCTTGATGTCGTCGACGCGGCCCTCGAACGTGACCGCGTCCGCGTGGCCGAGTTCGGCGGCCAGCGCCTCGCACCGCTCCCGGTACGCCTCGCCGCCCCGCGGTGTGCCACCGAACAACCGCAGCCGCAGGGAGGGGAGTTGGTCCCGGGCGAGGGCGAAGGCGCGGATGAGGGTCTCCAGGTCCTTGATCGGGTCGACGCGGCCGGCCCAGCTGAGGGTGGCCTCGGTCGGCTCGGGGCCGGCCGGCGGGAACGCGGCGGGGTCCACGCCGTTGTAGACGGTGCGGATCGACTCGGGGTCGGCGCCGCCCTGTTCCTCCCACAGCCGGTTGTAGAGGTTGCCCGGCGTGATCAGGGCGGCCCGCCGGTAGGTCTCCTCGGCCAGCAGCCGGAAGAAGCCCAGCACGACGGCCTTCACCGGCCAGCGGTAGGGGGCGGTGCGGTAGCCGAGGTAGCGCTCGCGCAGATAGACGCCGTGTTCGGTCAGCAGCAGGGGGACGCCGTGCCGTTCGAGCGCGGCCAGGCCCGGCAGCGCCGCGACACCGCCGCTGACCGCGTGGGCCACGCCGTCCTCCGGCAGCGGCGCGGCCAGCGGACGCAGCGCGTGTTCCAGCAGGGCGGTGGCGGTGAGCGCGTCGTGCAGGGTCGGCCGTGCCTCGCGTACCGCGAGCCCGGGCCGGTTCCAGACAGCGGTCAGGATGCCGATCGCCGTCCCCGCGCAGGAAGGGACTCAGCTTGCCGTCCGCCGCGGCCCGCGCCATCTCGTACAGGGTGCTGCCGAACCTGTCCTCCGCGCAGGGATCGAGCAGGGCGGTGAGGAACCGCTCGTACGCGGTGGCGAGCTGATTGAGCCGACGCCCGCGGGGCGGCCGGCCTTCGGGCGCGGGCCCCCACATGGGGACCGCGACGACGCGCGAGACGTGCGGGGGGATGTCCCACACGATCGGTTCGCGTCCCGTACCGGTCACGGCGACGACGTCGAAGTCCATGTCGGGCATGCCGCCGACGAGCTGGTCGCACCAGACGCTGACGCCGCCGTGACTGTGCGGATAGGTACCTTCGGTGAGCAGAGTGACGCGCGTTGACTTGGGACGTCGCGCGCCGTGGGGAACGTGCATCGATGTGCTCCACGGCCGAGTTATGGGGTGGTCGTGCCGGTCCCGGACGCCGGTGATGCGGCCGGGACCGTCTGTCGGTGCGCCGTTCAGTTGTCCGGGGTGTAGGGCACCTGCCGGGTCGCACCGGCCGGTACCCGGGTGCGCGGAGCGGTACGGGTCGCCGCCGCCTTCCGCGACACGTCGACGGTCGCGGACAGCGACGGGGTGGTCGACGGCAGGGCGAGCGCGAGTGGTGCGTCCGCCGACGCGGTCCAACCGGCCACCTCACCGGCGTACGAGGAGCCGAAGCCGGTGCCGCCGTTGGTGGTGCCCGTGGGCATGGTGGCCGTCACCGCGACGCCGCTGGGAGCCTGGACGGTCACGGTGTCGCCGATGCGGTAGGCGGTGACCTGACCGGCGGACACCGCGGTCTTCCAGGCGGCGCGCCGCTGCAACTCGGTGCCGATGTCCTTCATCCGCGGGTTCAGCACGGGGGTGTTGTCCGCGAACAGGGCGTCGTACCCGTCCAGCACACCGTCGAGGACCGGGTACGCGATGCGGTCCTCGGCCAGGTTCGACTGGTGCATGATGTGCGGCTTGGGGTCGTTGGAGAGCACGTGCCCGAGGTCGATCCTCGTCTCCAGCGGCACGATGTAGTCGGCGTAGCCCGTGCTGGTGTCCAGCGGCGCCGACAGACAGGTGGAGGTGTCGGGGTGGTCCTCGCAGATGCCGCTGCCGCCCTGGGCGCGGCTGGTGTAGATCCAGTTGTACTCGTCGACCTGCTCGGCCGCGCGGCCCGCGTTGTAGAAGACGTTCATCGGGTAGCGGGGGACGGTCGTGGCGGGACCGACCTGACGCTGGTCGGGCTCGCGGGAGTTGTCCGAGCCGAGCCAGGCCACGCCGTTGTCGGTGAGCGCGGGCGCCAGGTCGGGATTGTCGTCGGGCTGCTGCGGCAGCACCTTGAGCCCCGAGTGCTCACCGGTGATCAACTCGCTGGTGTCCAGGGGAAGTCCGGCCGCCTGCCCCCAGGCGCGGTTGGTGGCGATCTCGTCGGAGATGGCGGTGCGGCTGACCCACTTGGTGCTGCCGTCGGTGTTGGTGGCGCACTTCCAGGGCACCACGGTGGTGTCCTGCTCGCAGCCGAGGAAGGCGTGCGTGTAGGTGTGGTTGATCCAGCGGAACTTGTCGCGGTCGGCGATCAGCTTGTCGGCCAGCAGGTCGACCCCGTTGTTGTCCGTAGGCTGGTCCACGCTGCCTGCGCCGTTGAAGGCCAGGTCGAGGGTGAAGTTCCGGCTGCTCTCCCAGGCGGCGGCCTGGTCGACGTCCGCCGGGGTCATGCGGATCGGGTTGGCCACGCCCTCGCCCTGTGGGCAGTCGATGTCGCCGGGCGTGCAGTTGAGCTGGGTGTCCCAGCGGTCGTCGGCGGCGAAGACGTCGTCGACGTGCACGGCGAAGTAGTTGCGCGAGGCGCCGAGGTGCACGCCCCCGGTCATCCACTCCACGATGCCGCGGGCCAGCAGCCGGAACTGCTGCTGGTACTGGTTGTAGACGAACGTGACGACGAGCTCACGCCGCCCGTCGTGCCGGTACTTGCCCACCAGGGAACCCCGCGTCGACTGCCCCGGTATCGGCGCGTCGACGTACGGGGTGAAGTCGGCCCCGGCGGCGGGCGTCGACAGATAGGCGTAACTCTCGCCCACCGTGGGGGAGTTGTCCTCGAACGGCACGGAGCCGTCCAGATAGCCGAAGGGCCCTGCCTTGCCGGCCGCCGTGACCTGGGCCTGCACACCGTCGACGCTGCCGGAGTAGCCGCCGCTGACGGGGTACTTGAGCCCGGCCTCCGGACGCGCGTAGGTGTACGCGTCCACCTGGGGGATCGCGTACGTCTGCTCGTACGCGGCCAGCGCCGCCATCTCGGCGGAGCCCGCCGGGAACGGGTTGTCGTTGGGCAGGACGACGGCCTGGAACTTGGCGCGCGGACGACCGTCCACCGTGTCCGCCAGGAAGACGGCGTCGATCACGGACCTCCCGGACTGCTGGAGGTCGACCTCGGTGTACGGCGTGCCCGCGGCGTCCAGTTCGGCGGCGATGGCATCGGTCGACGGGCCGCCGTCGCTCACGACCAGGACCCGCAGATCGATCCGGGGTGCGGTGGCGTCGGCGTGGGCCGTGCCGGTCGGCAGGCCGAGCGAGGCGATGAGAGCGCCCACGGTGAGCGCGGTTCTGCGTATGGTCCGCTGCATGCGGAGAAGTCCCCGCCCCGGGTAGGGGTGAGTACAGCTCCTTCGGAGCGGACGCACCCCCTTGCGCGACGCCGCCCCCCCTCAGGTACCGGTCGCCGACGCATCCGTCGCGTCACATCCGTGTGGGGCGCGACTGCCCCATGGGCCCCGCGGGCTGGTCGTGACCTGAGCCGGGGCGGATGCGGAGCGAGGGAGTCCGCCGCGTTGCGGCGTCACCGGCCCAGACCATGTGAACTTCCCGTGTACGGGCCGGAATTGATGTCAATCGGCCCCGACATGCCGGTGGCGGCCGACGCGCGCGCAGCGCGAACCGTCCGCCACCGAGGGCCAGGTGACCTCGTGGATGCCCCGTACCGGAGCCCGATCCGACGTGGTCACCGGTCTGCCGTCAGGGGCAGAGCACGCGGGTCTCGGGCGTGTAGACCGGACCGCCGTTGGAGTTGGCGCTGTCGCTGAACTCGGCGTAGAAGTGCGAGTAGAAGCCGATGTTGCCGTTGCAGCCGGAGTCGGCGGCGATCTGCAGCGTCAGTGTGACGGTCCGGCTCTGACCGGGCGGGATGGTCGCGCCGTAGTTGGCGCCGAGGTTGGCGGGCCCGGTACCGGAACAGGGGGTGCTGCCGGCCGCCGTGGCCAGAGTGCAACCGGTGAAGCCGTACTTCAGGTCGGGGCGCTGCGTGGTCAGCCACGTGGGGTCGATCGTCTGGTGGATGAACCAGACGTCGTACGTCCTGTTGTTGGTGATCGTCATCGACAGGTTCACCGTGCCGCCCGGGTGGGTGGTGGCGCTGTCGGTCGTGAACGTCAGGTCGGCCGGAGCCGGGTCGGCCGCGCTCGCGCTGGGAGCCAGACCGAACACGGCGAGGACAAGGGCGAAGACGGCGGCGAGACCGAGGCGTCTCATCAGAGTGGATCGCATGGCCCGGGAGGCTAGGCAGACCGCGAGCGCACCGTCTGCCCCAACCGGCACGCCGGAAGGGGCGGTCGGCCGGAAGCGTACGTCTCGTGAAGGCTGTGTAACCGGCCCATCACGCCGCGCGATCACCCGCATCCGCCCATGACGCCTGAGGCGCGGGCGGCCGGCCCCGGCGACTTTCGCCACCGTGCGGTTCCCCTGGGTGACGGAGCGCTATTGGCCAGTACCGTCCGGACCGGGAACGGCGGAACCGTTCCTACCGCTCGTGAGGCGGAGACGTTCTCGGCCAACCCGTCATTTCCGGCCGCGGGGCTGACCGCGTCGAGCGCATGGCGGCCATGGCGTGGCCTTGTCCGTGGCCCGGGCAACGGCACCTGGGTGTGCCAAGGGGCGGACTCCATGGTGGCGCGGGAGCATGGGGGGTGACCCGTGCGCCTCGGTCGGTGCCCGTGGGAGAAAGCGGGAGAGGAGCGGGAGAGAAGGAGGGGCAAGCCGGTGGCGTTGGTGTTCTCCGTCGTCTTCGCGGTGCTGGCCGCGGTCAGCAACGCGACCGCCACTGTCCTCCAGCGCCGCGCGGCACAGGACGTGCCGTTGTCCGAGGGCTTCCACGCCAGACTGCTCGTCGAGCTGCTGCACCGGCCGGTGTGGCTGGGCGGGATGGCCGCGGTCATGGCGGCGGCATGCTTCCAGGCGCTGGCGCTGGTCAACGGAGCGCTGTCCGTCGTACAGCCGATCTTCGTCCTGGAACTGCCGTTCGCTCTGCTCATCGGCGGTCTGGTGCTACGGCGACGGGTGACCCGGCGCGGGTGGACCGCCGTGGTGTGCATCGCCGTCGGGCTGGGTACCGTGCTGGCCGCGGCCGCCCCCTCGGTCGGGACCGACCGGCCCACCACCGGCGGGTGGATCCTGGCCATCGTGTGCTGCGTCGGCGTCATCGTGGCCGCCGTCGGTGTCGCGCTGCGGCGCCCGGCCGGACGCGCCCGCGCGGCCTGTTTCGGCGCCGCGGCGGCCATCGGCTACGCACTCACCGCGGCCCTGATCAAGGACGCCACGCACGCCTGGGAGACGGGCGGCGTCACCGGGTTCTTCCTCGCCTGGCAGACCTACGCCTTCGCCGCTACCGGAGTCTGCGCGCTGTTCCTCCTGCAGAACGCCGTCCAGTCCGGCCCCCTCGTCGCTTCCCAGCCCGCCCTCACCCTCGGTGACGCCCTGGTCAGCCTCGTCCTGGGCGTCACCTTGTACGCGGAGCGGGTACGCACCGGCTGGTGGCTGATCCCCGAGACCGTCGGGGCCGCCCTGATCCTGTACGGAGCGATCCTGCTGGCGCGGATCCCGCTCACCCAGGTGCTCGTCGCGTCGCCGGCCGCGCCGGACCGTACCAGGGCATGAACCGCGGGAATCGACGACTCGGCGGGTTCAGGCCTGGAACTCGGTGAGATCGATGGCGTGAACGAACAGTGGATGGCCGTACACCGGGTGCGTCGTCTCGCGCTCCAGCGTCATACCGAGCTTGCGGATGACGTTCTCGGACGCGTCGTCCCCCGCTCGGGTGATGCTGATGACGCGGTCGAGGCCACGGTCCTGGAGTGCGAACTCCAACGTGGCATGGGCGGCTTCGGAGGCGTACCCCTGACCCCAGAACGATGAGCCGAGCCGCCAGCTGATGGCGACGGCGGGCAGTACCTCCGGCAGGAACTCGGGCACGGACAGGCCCACGAAGCCGGCCAGTTCGCCGGAGGCCAGCAGTTCGACGGCGAAGAGGCCGAATCCCTCCTCGTCCCATTCCTCTTCCCACTGTTCGATGGCCTCTGCCGTGTGGTCCAGGTCGCGAACGGAGCCGTCGTCGATCCAGTGCATGACGCGGGGGTCGGCATTGATGTCCGCCATCGGCACGAGGTCGTCGTCGGACCAGCGGCGGAGGAGGAGGCGGGGCGTGTGGATCTCGGTCATGGCGCCCATCCTGCCCGACGGGCGACCTCGGGCCGACGGCGGCAGCGCCAAGACCGTGCTGTCGGTGTTCGGAAGGGCCCTCAACGACCGGTGGGACGGGACAAGAGGTCGGTGACCAGTTCGTGGACCGCTTCCCAGGCTGTGGCGTGCAGTGCGCCGACGGCCGTGCGACGCAGGTCGTCGAGGAGCTGTTCGGAGTCGGAACCGGCGTCGTACTCGGTGCCCTCGGTGAGTACGTCGTACCCGTCGCGGACGGCGACTCGCAGGCGCGTTCCTCCGGTGCCGGCGGTGTGCAGAGCGGCGGCGACGACCAGCGGTGGCGGACCGCCCGCTTCGCCGGGCAGCTTGCGGTAGGCGCTGGTGATCGGATCGCGCCAGCGGAGGCCGAGCAGCAGGTGGCCCTTGGCCAGTACCTCGGTCAGGTCGGTCTCGTAGACGCTGTCCGGATCCAGGACCACCGCGCGCGCTTCCAGCACGAGTGCGGCGGGCAGCAGACAGCGCAGGGTGCTCCCGACGATGTTGCCGCCGACGGTGGCAGTGCGGCGCACGGCTCCGGTCCCCACGGTGGCGGCCGCCCGGCGCAGTGCTTCGGGCACGCGGTCGTCGATCCGGTTCAGTATCACGGCCCCGCCCAGCGTCTCGCGGCCGATCGTGTTGGCTTCCGGCAGGTCGCGCAGCGACATGGCCTGCTCGGGGAAGCCGTCCCGCTGCCAGGTGGCCCATATCAGGGTCGCCCCGCCTATGGGCACCGCCCCCTCGGCCATGCACTCCTGTGCTTCGGAAACGGACGTGGGCAGACGCAAGAGCACGGCAGCCGACCTGCTTTCTGGGAAATGAGCGGCTGAGTACGCACTACCTCAGCCCTATGACCGTCGACATGGCGCATTTTCCCCCGGCACACAGGGGCGCGTACAGGGCTCACCGCATCACCCGGTGCGCCCTAGGCCCTGTCGACCTGGCCCGCGGTTCAGCCGCGCTCGCCGCCGAACACCCCCAGGATGCGCTCTGCGGCCAGCGTGGCCGTCAACTCCCCGTCCCGCACCTGCTGTTCGAGACCGGGGGCGAGGGCGCGTACGGCCGCGTCGGCGTGCAGGCGCCCGAGGAGTTCGTCGCGGACCATCGTCCACGTCCAGTCCACCTGCTGGTCGCGGCGCTTGGCGGCGAGGCGGCCGGTGGAGTCGAGGAGTGTGCGGTGCTGTTCGAGGCGCTCCCACACCGTGTCCAGACCGGTCGACTCACGGGCACTGCAACTCAGCACCGGCGGCGTCCAGGCGGCGTCGACGGGATGCATCAGCCGCAGCGCGCCCGCCAACTCCCGTGCCGCACCCCGGGCGTCCCGCTCGTGCGGTCCGTCCGCCTTGTTGACCGCGATGACGTCCGCCAGTTCCAGGACGCCCTTCTTGATGCCCTGCAACTGGTCCCCGGTGCGGGCGAGGGTCAGGAGCAGGAAGGAGTCGACCATGTTCGCGACCGCGGTTTCCGACTGGCCGACGCCGACCGTCTCCACCAGGACCACGTCGTAGCCCGCCGCCTCCATCACCACGATCGACTCCCGGGTCGCCTTCGCCACCCCGCCGAGCGTGCCCGCGGTGGGGGAGGGGCGTACGAAGGCCGCCGGGTCGACGGCCAGGCGCTCCATCCGGGTCTTGTCACCCAGGATCGAACCGCCGGTCCGACTCGACGACGGATCGACGGCGAGCACCGCGACCCGGTACCCGAGCGAGGTGAGCAGCGTGCCGAACGCGTCGATGAACGTCGACTTGCCCACACCGGGTACGCCGCTGATGCCGATCCGCCGCGCCTTCCCGCTGTGCGGCAGCAGCTCGGTCAGCAACTCCTGTGCCAGGACGCGGTGTTGGGGCCTCGTCGACTCCACGAGCGTGATGGCGCGTGCCACCAGCGCCCGCTTTCCGTCGAGTACGCCCTTCACATAGGTGCCGAGGTCGATCGCCATGGGGGTCAGAGGTCGTGGCCGAGGTCGGCGGACAGCCGCTGCACCAGGTCGTACGCCGCGTCCGGGATCACCGTCCCGGGTGGGAAGACGGCCGCCGCGCCCATCTCGAGGAGCGTGGGCACGTCCTGCGGCGGGATCACCCCGCCGACCACGACCATGATGTCCTCCCGGCCCTCCTCGGCGAGCGACTCCCTGAGCGCCGGTACGAGCGTGAGGTGCCCGGCGGCGAGCGAGGACACCCCGACGATGTGCACGTCCGCCTCGACGGCCTGGCGCGCCACCTCGCCCGGGGTCTGGAACAGCGGGCCGACGTCGACGTCGAAGCCGAGGTCGGCGAAGGCGGTGGCGATCACCTTCTGGCCGCGGTCGTGCCCGTCCTGGCCCATCTTGGCGACCAGGATGCGGGGCCGACGGCCCTCGGCCTCCTCGAAGGAGGACACCAGGGTGCGGGTGCGTTCGACGGAGGGCGACTCGCCGGCTTCGGTGCGGTACACACCGGAGATCGTACGGATCTGGCTCGCGTGCCGCCCGTACACCTTCTCCAGGGCGTCGGAGATCTCGCCGACCGTGGCCTTCGCGCGGGCCGCGTTCACCGCCAGCTCCAGGAGATTGCCGGCGCCTTCGGCAGCCCGGGTCAGGGCGTGCAGGGCGTCCTGGCACGCCTGTTCGTCGCGCTCCGCGCGTAGCCGCCGCAGCTTCTCGATCTGCTGCGTGCGCACGGAGGAGTTGTCGACCTTGAGGACGTCGATCTGCTCGTCGGTCTCCACCCGGTACTTGTTCACGCCGATGACCGGCTGGCGTCCGGAGTCGATCCGGGCCTGGGTACGGGCAGCCGCCTCCTCGATGCGCAGCTTGGGGATGCCCGCGTCGATGGCCTTGGCCATGCCGCCCGCCGCCTCGACCTCCTCGATGTGCTGCCAGGCCCGGCGGGCGAGGTCGTACGTCAGCTTCTCGACGTACGCGCTGCCGCCCCACGGGTCGATCGCCCGCGTCGTGCCCGACTCCTGCTGGATCAGCAGCTGGGTGTTGCGGGCGATGCGCGCCGAGAAGTCGGTGGGCAGGGCGAGCGCCTCGTCGAGGGCGTTGGTGTGCAGCGACTGGGTGTGCCCCTGCGTCGCCGCCATCGCCTCCACACACGTACGCGTGACGTTGTTGAACACGTCCTGCGCGGTCAGCGACCAGCCGGAGGTCTGCGAATGGGTGCGCAGGGAAAGAGACTTGGCGTTCTGCGGGTCGAACTGCTTGACCAGCTTGGCCCAGAGCAGCCGCGCCGCCCGCATCTTGGCGATCTCCATGAAGAAGTTCATGCCGATCGCCCAGAAGAAGGAGAGCCGGGGCGCGAACGTGTCCACGTCCATCCCAGCCTCCCGCCCCGCCCGGATGTACTCCACCCCGTCGGCCAGCGTGTACGCCAGCTCCAGGTCGGCCGTCGCGCCCGCCTCCTGGATGTGGTAGCCGGAGATGGAGATGGAGTTGTAGCGCGGCATCCGCTGCGAGGTGAAGGCGAAGATGTCGGAGATGATCCGCATCGACGGCTTCGGCGGATAGATGTAGGTGTTGCGGACCATGAACTCCTTGAGGATGTCGTTCTGGATGGTCCCGGCCAACTTCTCGGGCGGTACACCCTGTTCCTCGGCGGCCACGATGTAGAGCGCGAGTACGGGCAGTACCGCACCGTTCATGGTCATCGACACGGTCATCTTGTCCAGCGGGATGCCGTCGAAGAGCTGGCGCATGTCGTAGATCGAGTCGATCGCCACGCCCGCCATGCCGACGTCACCGGTTACGCGCGGGTGGTCGCTGTCGTAGCCGCGGTGGGTGGGCAGGTCGAAGGCGACGGACAGGCCCTTCTGACCAGCCGCGAGATTACGCCGGTAGAAGGCGTTGGACTCCTCGGCCGTGGAGAAGCCCGCGTACTGACGGATCGTCCAGGGCTGGTTGACGTACATCGTCGGGTACGGGCCCCGCAGATACGGGGCGATGCCCGGGTAGGTGCCGAGGAAGTCCAGGCCCTCCAGGTCCTGCCCGGTGTACAGCGGCTCGACCGCGATGCCCTCCGGGGTCTCCCACAGGAGATCGGCCCCGCCCGTGGCCTTCTTGACGGCGCTTCGCCACTCGTCGCTCCCGCCGTCGGCCTTCGGGACCCCCAGCTCGATCCCGGAGAAGTCGGGGATTCCCATCGCTGCCATCAGGACACTCCCATACGGTCGAGGGTGGCGGAGAGCACGGCGACGGCGTCGCACCCCGCGAAGACATAGGCATCGACATCCGGGTACTGCCCGGGACGGCCCGCGAGGAACACGTGCCCGGCGCCCGTCGCCTTCAGCTCCCCGGCGACCTCCGCGGCCCGCTCCTCGTACAGCGTGTCGCTGGAGCACAGGCAGACCTCGGTGGCACCGCTGTCCTCGAAGGCGCCCTCGGTGACGGGCTCGATGCCACCCGCTTGGAACAGGTTCGAGGCGAAGGTGAGGCGGGCGGTGTGCGCGGCGGCCGGGCCGAGGGCGGCCAGGAAGATCCGCGGCCGGGAACCGGTCACCGCCAGGTGGGCGTCGGAGCGGGCCCGCAGCGCCTCGAACGCCTCGTCGCGCCGCACCCGCGGCAGCCCGCCGGACGGCGGCACGGGGGCTGGTTCGCGCTCCACGAGGCGTTCGGCGAGGTTCGGGAACTCGCTGACCCCGGTGATGGGTTCGCGCCGCTTGGCGAGCTTCGCGCTGCGCGCCTCCCAGGTGCGGGCGAGGTCCTGGCCGAGCCGCCCGGAGCGCAGGGCCGCCGCCTGGCCGCCCTCCCGCTCGATCTGCTGGAAGAACTCCCAGCCCGCGTGGGCGAGTTCGTCGGTGAGCCGCTCCACATACCAGGACCCACCGGCCGGGTCGATCACCCGGGACAGATGCGACTCCTCGACCAGGATCGTCGAGGTGTTGCGGGCGATCCGACGGGCGAAGGCGTCCGGCAGACCCAGGGCGTGGTCGAAGGGCAGCACGGTGACGGCGTCGGCGCCGCCCACTCCGGCGGCCAGTGTCGCGACCGTCGTGCGCAGCATGTTCACCCACGGATCGCGGCGGGACATCATCACCGGCGAGGTCACCGCGTGCTGCACCTGCCCGACCGGGGCCCCGCAGACCTCGGTCACCCGCGCCCACAGCCGGCGCGCCGCCCGCAGCTTGGCGATGGTCAGGAACTGGTCGGCGGTCGCCGCGTACCGGAACTCCAGCTGGGAGGCGGCCTGTTGGACGGTCAGCCCGGCCTCGGTCAGCTCCCGCAGATAGGCGACACCGGTCGCCAGCGAACAGCCCAGCTCCTGCGCCGCCGAGCCGCCGGCCTCGTGGTACGGCAGCGCGTCCACGGTCAGCGCCCGCAGCCCCGGGTACTCCTCGGCGCACAGCCCCGCGAGGGCGGCGACGGGCGCGAAGTCGAACCCGCCGTCTCCTGTACGGGCCTCATGGCCCAGCGGGTCGGCTCCCAGGTTGCCGCGCGCCGCCTCCTTGGCGACCCCGCGCTCCTGGTAGAGCCGTAGCAACTCGCGTGCGGCGGGCTCGACTTCACGTCCCGCGTCGAGGACGACGGGCGCCAGGTCGAGATAGACGCCGTCGAGGACCCGGTCGAGCGAGGACACCGGAATGCCGTCCGCACCGGCGACCAGCCAGAGCGAGGTGACGCCGTTCTCCAGGTCCGCGAGGACCGCCGCGCCATCGGCGGCCGTGTGCTGCTGCCGTACGTCCCAGCCGCCGAGGGTGTTGCCCTCGGGGCGTCCGCCCCGTACGAAGGGAGCGAAACCGGGCAGGCCGGGATCGGGCGCGGAGTCGTCCGCGGTGTACAGGGGACGGGCGCGCAGCCCGTCCTCCAGCGTGGTGGACAGAGCGTCTTCTGCTGCCGCGCCCGAGACTTCCTTGCCCGACTTGCGCAGGACGCCTTCAACCAGGCGTTGCCACTGCTCATGGGTCGCATCAGGGAACTCGGCGGCCAGCGAGAGCCCGTCGTCAGGCAGGACCGTCATGCTCGGATGCTAGGCCAGATACGCAGGTGAGCAGCAGAGGACGCGGCTGTGACCTTGACCTCCCAGGGGTGGTCTTGATCAACAGGCCGGGTTCGTACTACGGCAGCACAGGGATCTCGGACAGCGCCGGGTGCCGCGGAGCGAGGAGGACGATCTGGGTGGGGTGCGCCCCGGGCTGCGGGTACACGGTCTGGCGCCGGCCCCGACAGCGGAAGAAGTTCAGCGCCGCGGTGTCCTGATGGTCGGTCACCGCCCAGGCCCGCTCGTCCATGGCGGGCAGCAGCAGTACGTCCAGGAGCCCGGTGCCGACGCCACGGCCGCGCGCCGCGGGCGCCACCACGAGATCGGTGATGCGTACGGCACCCGCGAGCCACTCCTGCGACCGCCGAGCCCCCAGTGCCGGATGTTCCGGGGCGGGATCCGCGGAGCGTACGGCGGTGCCGAAGCCGCTGCCGCACCTTGGAGGCGACCTCTTCGTCCCGCTCGGGCGAACGCTCGCGCGACGACAGCAGCCGCAGATGCACGAACTCCTCGACGACGCCGAGCGCCGTGTCGCCCTGATAGACGGTGGTACCGACGTCCATGAACTCCTCCGGCCGGGATGGTCGCCGCCGGCGGGATGACGCGTCGATCCGCGCCGAGTGGGCGCGGCAGGTTCCTCAGCGGTCGGGGAGTGTTCCCAGAAACCGTATGTGGGGGTGGTCGCCGGGGCCTTCGCCCGTTCTGGTGACGATGGCGCGTACGCCGTAGACGTCGGCGATCAGGGCCTCGGTGAGCGTCTCGGCCGGGGTGCCGCAGGCGACGACCCGGCCCTGCCCGAGGACGACGATCCGGTCGCAGTACATGGCCGCGAGGTTGAGGTCGTGCAGAGCGACCACGCTGGTGACGCGGAGTTCCGCGATCAGGGCCAGCAGGTCGAGCTGGTGCTGGATGTCGAGGTGGTTGGTGGGTTCGTCGAGGAGGAGTTCGCGTGGTTCCTGCGCGAGCGCGCGGGCGATCTGGACGCGTTGGCGCTCGCCGCCCGAGAGCGTGTGCCAGGAGCGGTCGGCCTTGTCGGTCAGGTCCGTACGCTCCAGCGCGGTGCGAACGGCCTTCTCGTCGGCCGGAGTCGAGGGCGACCAGGCGCGTCGGTGGGGGATGCGGCCGAGACGTACGACGTCGAGCACGGTCAGGTCGAGCTGGGTGTCGACCTGTTGTTCGACGACGGCGACGCGCCGGGCGACGGCCCGGCGGCCGAGGTCGCCGAGCGGGTGCCCGTCGAGGGTGACGACGCCGGAAGCGGGAATGAGGACACCGGCGAGCAGACGCAGCAGGGTGGACTTGCCGGAGCCGTTGGGGCCGAGCAGACCGGTGAGGGATCCAGGAAGGGGCGTGAGGTCGACGCCGTCCAGGATCAGCCGGCCGGCGGCGGTGCGGGAGACACGGTCGGCGCCGAGCGTCATCGGTTCACCCTTCGGGTGCGGTACAGGATCAGCACGAAGCCGGGTACGCCGATCAGCGAGGTGACCACACCCACCGGCACCTCCCGCGGGTCGAGTGCGGTACGGGCCACGGTGTCGGCCCAGACCAGGAAGACCGCCCCGGCGAGCGCGGTCACCGGCAGCAGCCGGGCGTGTCCGGGGCCGCCGAGGGCGCGGGCGGCGTGCGGCAGGACGAGGCCCACGAAGCCGATCGCACCGGCCACGCTGACGAGCGCGGCGGTCAGCAGCGCCGTGACGCACAGGAGCACCAGCCGGGTACGGGCCACGGAGACGCCGAGGGAGGCCGCGGCTTCCGGCCCGAACGCGAAGGCGTCGAGTGTGCGCGCCTGTCCGAGGCAGACCAGCAGGGCGATCACGAGGACGGCCGCGCACAGCCGGACGTCGGTCCAGTCCGCTCCGCCGAGCGAGCCCAGCAGCCAGAACAGGACACCGCGGGTGGTCTCGGCGTCGGCCGCCGTCATCACGACGAAGGAGGTGAGCGCGGCGAGCCCGGCCGCGCGCACCGGATTCCCTTGACTGGCCTCGGCAAATTATCGCGCCCCCGTCAGCCGCGGCTTCAGCACGATTGTTAGCCTTGGTTGTGATCCAATTCCCCGTGCCCGGCCCAGGCTTGCGATGAGCGCCGTCGGCTCCTTCCCGCTCGGTGCCGCGACCACACTCGCCGAACTCGCCGCGGATCCGCATCCGCGCCTGGCGCGACTCCGTGCCCACGAGCCCGTTTCCTGGCTGCCCGAGCTGGACGGCTGGCTGGTGACCCGCCGCGATCTCGCGCTGAACGTGATGCGGGACCCCGCGACCTTCACCGTCGACGACCCCCGGTTCTCCACCGCACAGGTCGTCGGCCCGAGCATGCTGTCCCTGGACGGTGACGAGCACGCACGCCACCGGGAGCCCTTCACCGCTTCCTTCCGCCCCAGGGAAGTACGCGACGGCTTCGCCTCGTTCATCGAGCGGGAGACCGACCGGCTCATCACCGCGCTGGAACCGGCGGGCGCCGTCGAACTGCGACGCGCCTTCGCCGGCCCGCTCGCCGTCGCCGTCGTGACCGAGGCGCTCGGGCTGGTCGGCACCACCGCGGACACGGTGCTCTCCTGGTACGACTCCATCGTGCGGTCGGTCTCGGACATCACCGCAGGACACGAGGCGGCACCCGCGGGCGCCGAGGCGTACGCGCGGCTGAGGGCCGCCGTCGAGGCCACCGTCGCCGACCCGGGCGCGGCGTCGCTCCTCGGCTCCGCCGCCGAGCGACTGGCGCTGCCCGAAGTGGCGTCCAACGCCGCGGTGCTGATGTTCGGCGGGATAGAGACCACCGAGGCGATGATCACCAACGCGCTGCTGCACCTGCTGCGACACCCCGGCCAACTCGCCCTCGTCCGCGATGACGACGGCCTGCTGGACGGCGCGATCGAGGAATCGCTGCGCCTCGAACCCGGAGCGGCGGTCGTGGACCGGTACGCCACCCGTGACACCGTCCTCGGCCCGGCCACGATCCGCCGGGGTGACCTGGTCACCGTCTCCCTGGCCGGCGCCAACCGCGACCCGGCCGTCTTCCCCGATCCCGACCGGTTCGACGTCCGCCGCGAGAACGCGCGTCTCCAGCTGGCCTTCGCACATGGCCCGCATTACTGCCTCGCCGCGCACCTCGCCCGACTGGAGACCCGTATCGCCCTTCAGCGCCTGCTCGAACGCCTCCCCGCCCTGCGCCTCGACCCGGCCCATCCGGTCACTCCGCAGGGGCTGGTCTTCCGCAAGCCGCCCACCCTGCACGTCCTGTGGGACAGCCCCGCCTGATCAGCGTGACACCGGGGAGCGTCGCGGGGATCTCAGGAAGGGCCGCAGAAGCCATCGCCGGGCGGGTACCTCCACGTACTCGTACAGGAGCCAGGCGAGTGCCAGGGACACCGCGAAGGCGCTGATCGCGCCGATCGGCGACGGTTTGAACAGGTGCTGCCCCGCGCGCAGCACGAGCAGGTGGACCATGTAGAAGGCGAAGGAGAGTTCACCCAGTCGGACGAGGGCCGGATGTCGCCACAAGCTGGGCAGGCCGCGTACGTCGGCGAGGGCGGCCGCGGGGATCAGGCAGGTGAAACCGACCAAGGTGCAGGCGACGCAGGCGTACGATCCGCCGACCTGGGAGACCAGGAAGTAGCCGATGATCGTCAGGGCCACCGACGCCTCCAGGCCGGGGCCGCGCCAGCGGCCGAGGAGCACGAGGCGGGCGACGGCGACTCCGAGGACGAACTCCGGCAGCCGGGCGGCGGGGAAGGAGTACAGGGTGCGGCCGACCCCCAGATGCAGGTCCGCCCGGGTCAGGATGAGCACGGTCAGGACGCTCGCGCCGGCGAGCGCGGTCGCGGTGAGGGCCCCGGCGTGCCGCAGCAGCAGGGCGAACGCGGGGAAGGTCGCGTAGAAGAACGCCTCGCACGCGAGGGACCAGCTGACGGGGTCGAGTGTCTGCCACCACGGGTGCCACCAGGAGTGGACGAGGAGCAGATTCGCCGCGCTGCCGGCCGGCTTGCCCATGCCCATGACGAACACCGCGATACAGGCCGTGACCAGGTGGACGGGGTAGAGGCGGGCGAAGCGGCGGCGCCAGAAGGCCGTGGGGCGGTCGTCGGACCGGGCGGACCAGCCGAGGACGAAGCCGGAGAGCAGAAAGAAGAAGGAGACCCCGGTGGAGCCCGCCCCGAAGCCCCAGTCGGCGAAGTGACGGGCCTGCCCGTTGAAGTAGCCCAGATTGCGGGTGTGCAGGCAGAAGACGAGAAGGGCCGCCACCCAGCGCAGACCGGTGAGGGAGGGCAGTGGACCGGGATGGGTCACCTCGCGGTGGTGAGTCTTCGATCGGACCGGCGATTCGGATTGCTCCGGCTCGGCGAAGGAAGACTTGCTCACGATGGGACCGCCTGTGTTGGTCAAGGAGAGGTGCTCGCTGGGGGACTGGGGTGGTGAACTGGGCATGTTTGGGGTGGTTGTCGTCGACGCGTGTTCCCCGAGGAGCCGGTAAGTATGCGTGTCGAATTGCCGTTCGATCTGGTGATGGGCGTCGGCCGCTGCGATGCCATGTCAAGGTGTGAACGCCTGGTCGGACGCTGGGTCACCCTCCATTCGACGGTGGACGGGACACCTTCGGGCAACGGGATGGCCGATGGACTGTGACACGCACGGGGACCGCGTCGCGTACCGAGCGCTGGGGCGCCGGCGCGGGAGTGGGTCGGCACGATCGCCGTGAGCGCGGCGGTCGACGCCGCGGTGACCGGGAGCCAGGGCCACACGGGCACGGGCGGTCGCATTCCGGCCCCGATCAGCAGCGCGGTCAGGAACCGCACAAGCCGCCCGGCAGACCGGTGGTGAGCGCACCACGGGCCACCGTCCCGTAGGGAAGGGGCCCGTCGGCAACGCGCAGCGGGTCTCCAAGCCACTCGGGGAGGCCGGGGCGACGCCGCGAACCCCACGGAAGCACCAAGGCGGTCGCCGCCCCGGGGAACAGGGGCGGCGACCGCCTTGGACCTGGGTCGGCGGGGTACGGCAGGCCCGTACCCCGCGTCCGTGACCGCTACGACTTCGCCCCGGAGACCTCCGCGGGCCGCTCGGCCGGCCCACCGGCCACCGGCGTCGCCGAGCCCGTCGCCCGTCGGCCGGGCAGGAAGGCGGCGAGGGCGAGGGCGAGGAG
Organism: Streptomyces sp. GbtcB7; assembly: GCF_019091445.1. Classification (NCBI taxonomy): domain Bacteria; kingdom Bacillati; phylum Actinomycetota; class Actinomycetes; order Kitasatosporales; family Streptomycetaceae; genus Streptomyces; species Streptomyces sp. GbtcB7. The sequence goes on along the minus strand of NZ_JAGXJM010000016.1, from coordinate 192,307 downwards.
GGCCGCACCGGCACCGATGGCCATGACCACCTTGAAACCGTTCTCCGAGGGCAGGGCGGCGGTGCCGAAGCCGGTGGTCATCTGCGCCAGGACGACACCGGCGATGGCGCTGGCGAACGACGTACCGATGGACCGCATCAGGGTGTTGAGGCTGTTGGCGGCGGCCGTCTCGGAGGCGGGCACGGCGCCCATGATGAGGGCGGGCATGGCGCCGTAGGCGAACCCGACGCCGCCGCCGATGATGCAGGAGACCAGGATGAGGTGCCAGACCTCGGACATCAGCACGATGTTGAGGCCGTAGCCCGCGGCGACGATGACGGCGCCGAGCATCAGGGTGGCCTTGGGGCCCTTGGCCTTGGTGAGGGCGGCGGACAGCGGCGCCATCGCCATCATCACCAGACCCTGCGGGGCGAGGACCAGGCCGACGGTCATCATGGACTTGCCGAGGCCGTAGCCGGTCTGCTCGGGCAACTGGAGGAGCTGCGGCAGCACCAGGGACATGGCGAACATCGAGAAGCCGAAGGCCACCGAGGCGAGATTGGTGAACAGCACCTGGCGACGGGCGGTGGTGCGCAGGTCGACCAGCGGCTTGGCGATGCGCAGCTCGTAGACGCCCCACGCCAGCAGGACGACGACCGCGACGGCGAGCAGGCCGAGGGTGGTGGCGCTGCCCCAGCCCCAGTCGGCGCCCTTGGAGACGGCCAGTAGCAGGGAGACCAGGCCGACCGCCATGCCGACGGAGCCGAGCAGGTCGAAGCGACCGCCGGTGCGGACCTTGGACTCGGGCACGAGGACCAGGACGAGCACGAGGGCGACGGCGCCGAGCGCGGCCGAGGTCCAGAACAGGATGTGCCAGTCGAAGTTGTCGGCGATGAAGGCCGCGGAGGGCAGGCCCAGGGCGCCGCCGACGCCGAGGGAGGCGCTCATGAGCGCGGTCGAGCCGGCGAGCCGCTCCGAAGGCAGTACGTCACGCATGATGCTGATCCCGAGCGGGACCACGGCGGCGGCCAGGCCCTGGAGGGCGCGCCCGGCGATCATCGGGATGAGGGAGTCGCTGAGCGCGCAGACCGCCGAGCCGGAGATCAGCAGGACGATGCTGACCAGGAGCATGCGGCGCTTGCCGAACATGTCCCCGAGGCGGCCGACGACCGGGGTGGCGACGGCGGCGGCGAGGAGGGTGGCGGTGACCGCCCACGCGGTGTTCGACGCAGAGGCGTCGAGGAGCTTCGGCAGCTCGGGGACGATCGGGATGACCAGGGTCTGCATCAGCGAGACCACGATGCCGGCGAAGGCCAGAACCGCGACCACGGCGGTCGACCTCGGCGGGGCGGAGCCCTCGGCGTCGGTGGGTCGGGCAAGGGCGTCGGACATGGACGTGCCTCCGTCGGGCGAGCCGGTTTGCTTAACTCACTCAACCATAATCCAGATTGATTGACTTAAGCAAGCGTGTCCGTGAAGATCACCGCGTGGCGGTGGAGGACGATGCGGGTGACAGCGACAATCCCGCGTAGATCTCGTCGAGAACGGTGGGCAGCAAGGCGTTCGCCGTGGTCCGGCCGTCCGGTGACAGGGTCAGGTTCGTCCAGATGACGAGCGTGACGTCGTTGGCCGGGTCGTGGCCGATGAACGAGTTGAAGCCCGGAAGCTCGCCGCCGTGGTAGTACATCGCGGCGTTCGGGCCGAAACGCTGATAGCTGATGCCGTAGCCGTATCGCTGCCCGTCGGGTGCCTTGGGGTCCTCGGGTTGCGGGCTGTGGAGCCATTCCCGCTGGTACGTGGGGTTCAGGACCTTCCCCGAGACCAGTGCCCGGATCCATGTGGACAGGTCGTCCGCCGTGGAGATGACGCCGCCGGCGGCGGTGGCGTACGAGGGGTTCTGGCGGGTGTAGTCGACGGGCGGGAGTTTCCCGGTCCGCGCGGCGGCCTGCAGCTCGGGCGGATACGGCTTGTCGACCAGCGCGTAGGACGATCCCCCGTACATGTAGCCGTGTGAGAAGCGGTCCGGCATGGAGCTGTCGTCGGCGGCGGGGAGTGAGGTCCGCCGCAGCCCCAGCGGGCCGAACAGCCGGTCCTGGAACTGCTGGGCCAAGGGGCGCCCGCCGGCCTTCTCGGCTATCAGACCCAGCACTGCGTAGTTGGTGTTGCAGTAGTCGTAGGACGCGTCGGGCGGGAACTCCGGTGGGTGCCGGAACGCGATGGACAGTACCTCTTGTGGGGTCCAGGCCTTTGCCGGGTCGGCGTCCAGAGTCGCCGCCAGTTCGGGGGCGCTCGTGTAGTCGTAGAGTCCGCTGCGCATTTTCAGCAGGTCGGCGATGGTGATGTGCTTGCCGCCCGGCACGTCCGGGACATAGGCGGACACCGGGTCGCCGAGGTGAAGCCTGCCGTCCTGGGCGAGCAGCATGATCAGCGCCGATGTCATGGTCTTGGTGTTGGAGGCGATCCGGAAATGCGTGCCCGCGTCGGGCGGGGTGTGGCCGCCCAGATCGGTGGTGCCGACCTTCGCCTCGAACGTGCCCTGCGGGGTGCGCAGCAGGACCACCGCCCCGGGGACGAACAGTTTCCTGGCGGCGCCGTCCACGGTGGATTGGAATGCGGCCGGATCGATCGGCTTCAGCGCCGACCGCTCGGAAGCGGAACCGGTCGCGTTCGTGGCGCCGGGCGACGAGTCCGGGAGCGCCGTGGTGACTGCCGTCCCTGAAGTGACCCAGCAGCTCGCGATCAAGAGGGCGCAACAAGACGCGAGCACGCCGAAACGGGTGCGGCGCGCCTTTCGGGCAGGACTCATCGTCGCCATCACGGCCTTCGCGCCCTGAGATCGGGACCACGCCGAAAAGCGGTGCGCGGTCCCGTTCGGGACCATTCATTTGACCATTTCACGGTATTCGTACAGGTGCACGCCCACGCCCACGCCGACGCTCCCGCGCCTGCGGTGTGCGGCAGGCGCGGGAGCGTTCGGCCGGGCACTCAGCGCGAGGTGAGTTTCCACAGATGATCGGCGGTGCCGTTGTCGTCCCACTGGAGGACCTGGGCGCCGGAGGAGGTGCTCATGTCGGTGACCCCGAGCAGGAGGCCGCTGTTGTAGTTGGCGATCTTGTAGTAGCCGTTGTCGGCGGGGATCAGTTGCCAGAGGTGGTCGCTGGTGCCGTTGTCGCCCCAGATCAGGGCTGTACCTCCGGCGGCGGTGCTCATGCCGTTGACGCCGAGCAGCAGACCACTGGCCTGGTTCACGATCTTGTAGAGGCCCGAACCCGCCGACACCAGCGTCCAGTTCTGGTCGGTGCCGGTGGTCGAGGTGGCCTGGACGACGGCGGTGCCCTGTGCGGTGCCCGCGCTCCGTGTGTCCAGCGCGAGCCCGCTGTTCTTGTTGGTGATCTGATAGCGCCCGGCGAGCGAGGCGGACGTCCCGCTGGGCGTGACGACCAGGTGGTAGCCGTCGGACGCGTTCATCGCGACGGGGACGGTGATGGAGCCGTTACTGACCGGATAGTCGCCCTCGGAGATGGTGTACGGGGCGGAGACGGCCGTGGTGCGGCCCTTGGACGGGGTGTACTCCAGCTTGACGTGGACCGTGCCACCGAAGGCGGACAGGGAGCCGAGTCCGTTGACGGTGACGGCTGTCGAACCGGTCCCTCCGCCGAAGATCACGCTGATCTGCCGGCCGTCACCGGTGAGCGAGGCGGCGCCGTCGATGCCGGTCTGCGCCGGGGGAGTGGTGGTGAGCATGTTCCCGGACATGTCGCCGTACCACTTGTAGAGCCAGTAGGAGCCGTTGGGCGATCCGCCGGTGTCGGTGAGGGTGTCGCCCAGGGTTCCGTAGTGGTTCCAGAAGGCGAGTTCCGCGTCGTGGACGCCCGCCCGCTCGAACTTGGCGACGTAGCCGATGAGGGCGCCGGGTATCCCCATCTCGCTCGGTGTCGCGTACTCCTCGATGGAGATCGGCCGCGGGCTGATGCCGAGGCCGCTCTCCAGGGAGCGGTAGGCGGAGACGTGCGCGGCGATGTCCTTGCTGCCCTGGAGTTCGTGCCAGGCGATGACGTCCGGGACGGTGCCACTGGCCTTGGCGTCGGTGAGGAACTGGCTCATCCAACTCTGGTTCCACGCCGAGTAACTGGGGCCCTGGATGGGAGTGGCGGCGTCCTTGGCGCGTACCTCCTTGTACGTGCGTGCCCAACCCGCGTCGAAAGCACCGGCGTTGGTGGTGTCCCAGGTCCAGTCGGGCTCGTTCCACAGCTCGTACGCGCTGATGTTCCCGGCGCCGGAGGACTTGACCGAGGCGACCTGGGTGTCGACGGCGGACAGCCAGTCGTTCCAGCTCACCCACTTGTAGGGGAAGTCGGGGTACCAGTCGGGCATCCGGACGACGACCTTCGCACCGGCCCTCGCGGCCTTGGGGGCGACGACCAGGGAGTCTCCGGCGGGGCTCGGCTCACCGTTGGGCAACTGGTGGCCGCCGGGTGCCATCTGGACGAAGGTGTTCGGCTTCAGCGGCTGGACGAGACTGTCGGCCGGGGTGCTCGCGTCGGCGAGGCCGTAGAGGCTGCCCGTGGCGACATGGGTGACGGACCGCAGCGTCTGGGCGGCGTTGACGACCAGGGTCGTGGACGCGGTGGGGGCCGCCTGGGCGGACGTGCAGGTGAGGACGGTCGCGGCGGCGGCCAGGGTCGTCGCCAGGACGGCGGCGGCCGTGCGGTCGAACGGCCTTCTGGGCGTGCGCGGTTGAGATCTCGGAACAGGCATGGGTGGCGGCTCTCCTGACGGATGAGGAGGTGGATGGGAGACTGACGTCCCGGTCAGTCCTTGACCGCGCCCGCGGTGACCCCGGCGGCCACGTACCGCTGCGCGAGGACGAGCAGGACGGCGGCGGGTACGGACGCGACGACGGCGGTGGCCATGATCGCGTTCCATTCCTGGTTGTTGTTGCCGATGTAGCGGTAGATGCCGAGGGTGATCGGGCGAAGATCGCCGCCGCCGTCGAGGGTGTTGGCGAAGACGAAGTCGGACCAGGCCCACAGGAAGCTGAACAGCGAGACGGTGACCACGGCGTTGCGGCTCACCGGCAGGACGACGGACCAGAAGGTGCGCCAGGTACCCGCGCCGTCGATGCGCGCGGCGGCGGTGAGCTCGTCGGGGATGCCCGACATGAACGCCGTGAAGATCATGACGCCGAAGGGCACGGCGATGGTGGAGTCCGCGATGATCAGGCCCCACCAGGAGTTCAGCAGGCCGAGGTTGAGGAAGATCCCGTAGAACCCCATCGCCATGACGATGCCGGGGATCATCTGGGCGACGAGGAGGGCGAGGCCCATGATGCCGCCGCCGCGGGGGCGGAGTTTCGCCAGTGAGTAGCCGGCCGGTGCGGCGAGGACGAGGGTGGCGGCGACCGTGCCGAGGCCGATCAGCAGACTGGTGCCGAGGTAGGGCATCTGGTCGTGCAGCACGGCCCGGTAGCCCTCGAACGTGGGGTGCAGCGGGAACAGGTCGGGCGGGGACTTGCGCATGTCCTGCTGCGGGGTGAGGGACACGTTCAGCATCCAGTACACCGGGAACAGCATGATCCCGGTCAGCAGGAGTCCGACGGCGGTGTGACGGCGGGAACTCGCGGGAGACTTCACGCTTCCTGCCTCCTCTGGACGCGGATGTACAGCAGGCCGAAGACGAGGGCGATGAGGATGAGGATGTTGCCGACGGCGGCACCGGGGCCGAAGTGCGGGAGCAGGGTGCCGAACGCGAGCTGGTACGACCAGGTCGCCAGCGTCGACGAGGAGTCGCCGGGACCTCCCTTGGTCATGATCCAGATCAGGTCGAACACCTTGAGCGTGTAGACCAGTCCGAGCAGCAGCGTGATCGCGGAGACCGGCCGCAGCAGGGGAAAGGTGATGCGCCGGAACTGCTGCCGGCCGCTCGCCCCGTCCAGCGAGGCCGCCTCGTACAGCTCCCCGGGGATGTTCTGCAGACCGCTGTAGAGGATGACGAGGTTGAAGGGGATGCCGATCCAGACGTTGGCGATGACGACCGAGGCGAGCGCCCAGTGCGGCGAGGTCAGCCAGTCGACGGGCGGAACGCCGACGAGGTGGAGGGCGTAATTGACCACGCCCGACTCGCTGTTCAGCATCCAGGACCAGGTCGACGCCGACACGATCAGCGGCAGCAGCCACGGGATGAGGAACAGCGCCCGCAGCGTGGTGGAGAGACGGAAATGCCGGTTGAAGAAGACCGCGAGCGTCAGCCCGGCCGCGTACTGGAGCGCGATCGACACGAAGGTGAACACCATCGTGTTGCGCAGCGCGGGCCCGAAGGTCGGGTCGTTCAGCACCTGGGAGAAGTTGTCCCAGCCCGAGAACGGCGCGTCGCCCGCCACGAACGAGCGGACCGTGTAGTCACGCAGGCTCAGATCGAGGTTGCGGTAGAGCGGATAGAGGTAGAAGGCGGCGAGGTAGGCCACGAGCGGGGCGAGGAAGCCCAGCGCGGTCAGCCGGTCCCTGCCGTGCCGACGTCGTGGCGGCACGTCACGCCGGTCGGCGTCGCCCGCCGCTCCGGACACGGCCGGGGACCGCTTGGGACGGCGGTCGACTCGGGCGATGGTCATGCGAACTCCTGGATGCGGGTGGCGGTGTCCGGGACGCGGCCTGCGGTGCCGCGCGCTGTCAGCCCTTGCTCTGGCCGGCCGCGTCAGCCCTTGCTCTTGCCGGCCGCCGTCTGTGCGGCGTCGAGAGCCGCCTCGGGGCTCTTGCCACCGGACAGGGCCGCCTGTACGGCCGTCCACATCGGCTGCGAGATGGTGGGGTACTTCGTGCCGAGACCGCCGCTGGTACGGCCACGCGCGGCGGCCACGGCCTCCACCCACGGCTTGAGCTTCGGGTTCGCCTTGACCTGCTGGGCCTGGACCGTCGCGGTGGGCGCGACGTACGTCAGGGCGGTGTCGCTCGCCAGCAGGCTCTCCGAGCTGGTCAGACAGGTGACGATCTTCTTGCTGACGTCGTAGCGCGCGGTGTCCTGCTGCACGGGCACGGTGACGAACTCGCCGCCGGTCGGCACCGGCGCCGAACCGCCGTTCTGCCCGGGGATGCTGACGACCCCGTACGGGAATCCGGCCTTCTCCGCGTTGGCGAGCTGCCAGGTGCCGTTCTCTCCGAAGGCGTAGTCGCCGGTGGCGAACTCCTGCCAGCTGGTGGTCTGGGTGTTGTTCAGGACGTCCTTGGGCGCGAGACCCTCGTCGACCCACTGTTTCCACAGCGACAGCGCGGCGGCGCTCTTCGGCGAGTCGAGGTGGGTGAGGTCGCCGCCCGCACCCCAGAACCACGGCAGGAACTGGAAGCTGCCCTCCTCCGTGCCGATCGCCGAGAAGGTGATGCCCTTCTTCCCGGCCGACTTGACCTTCTTCAGGGCGGCCGTGAGCGACGCCCAGTCCTTGATGGAGGCGGGGTCGACGTGGGCGGCGGTCAGGATCTTCTTGTTGTAGTAGAGGGCGAGCGTGTTGGCGCCGATCGGTACGCCGTAAGAAGCGCCGTCGATGGTGCCCGCGCCGATGATGTTCTTCTGGATCGCGGACGTGTCCAGACCGAGGTCGTTCGTCTTGTTGAGGATCCCCGCCTCGACCAGTGTGGAGACGACCGGGTTGTCCACGAGCATCACGTCGGGCGCGTTGCCCTGCTGGGCGGCCAGCAGCGCCTTGTTGCCCAGGTCGGTGGTGTCGTAGCCGGTGCGCTTGATCTTGACGCCCGCCGAGGTACCGCACTGGGCGACGCGCTTGCCCCAGTCCGAGGAGGCGTCGAACTGCGGGTACGGGTCCCAGAAGGTGTACGTCGCCGACTTGCCGGTGGAGTCGGAGGAACCCGAACCGCCACCCCCGCAGGCCGTGACGGAGGCGAGGGTGCCGGCGGCGACACAGGCGGCGAGGAGAGTTCTGCGGGTGTTTCGCATTGCGGTGACCTCGTTGTCATGAGTGGTCGTGCGGGGTGACGGGGTGTGCACGGATGCAGGGAGGAGGCCGTGGAGGTCGGCCGACGTCAGGAGGTGGGCAGCCAGACGCGCATGCTGCCGTCCTGCCGGTTGGCCCAGGCGTAGTAGGGGATCGCTGTGAGCTCGACGGACTCACCCGAGGGCGCGATGGCCGGGTCGGCGTCGGCGGACCGATAAGGCCACCAGCCGGTGTCCGGGACCGCCCGGCGACGGCCCGTGGCGACGACGGTGGTGACACCGCCGAGCAGATCAGGCCGCTGCTTCACGGCGAGCGGCCGCGCCGTGTCGATGACGACGTCGTCCAGACCGCCCCCGGGGTGGTCCACCTGCTCCAGGCAGTACACGAGCGGGCCCCGCTCGATGGCCACACAGCCGCGGACCGCGTCCACCCGCGGGTCGGCCGCGGTGAGGCGGGGCTCCAGGCCGAGTTCGACGACGACCCGGTCGCCCGGCGCCCAGGTGCGCTCCAGGCGCAGCCAGCCGTCGGTGACGGGGGCGTCGGCCTGGTCGTACGTCCGGTCGCCGCACCGCACGCGGTACTCGTGGCACCACTGCGGGATGCGCAGGGACAGCGTCCAGGGCCGCTCCCGCGGGGTCTCCTCGACGGTCAGGGACACCGCGCCGTGCCAGGGGTAGTCGGTCTCGGCGGACACGGTGACGGGCGTGCCGGCGAGGTCACCGCGGTAGCGGCCGGTGACGTACTGGTGGATCTGCAGACCCTGCCCCTCGGCGTCGGTCGAGGAGAGGTAGTGCTCGAGTCCGGCCAGCAGCCGCATCACGTTCGGGGGGCAGCAGGCGCAGCGGAACCAGCGGGTACGGCGGGCCGACTGGTCGCCACCGGGGTCCGTGTGGCCGTCACGGACCTGGAGCGGATTGACGTACAGCCAGCCTTCGCCGTCCAGCGAGACACCGGCGAGGAACCCGTTGTACAGGGTGCGCTCGATCAGGTCGCTGTAGCGGGCCTCGCCGGTGAGCAGAGCCATGCGCCAGCTCCACTGGATCGAGGCGATGGCGGCGCAGGTCTCGCAGTAGGCGCGTTCGTTGGGCAGCTCGAACGGGTCGCCGAAGTCCTCCTTGTCGTGGTGCGCCCCGAGACCACCGGTGAGATGGGTCTTGGTCGTGGTCATCGCCCGCCACAACCGCTCGGCGGCGGAGCGCAGTTCGGCGTCGCCCGTCTCGGTGGCCACGTCCGTCGCACCGGCCAGCAGATACAACTGGCGCACGGCGTGCCCTTCGACGGTGACCGCCTCGCGCAACGGCACGCGGTCCTGGCAGTACGCCTCGCCGCCGAGCAGGCCGTGGCCGTAACGGTCGACGAAGTAGCCGGCGAGATCCAGATAGCGTCGCTCGCCGGTCTCCCGGTACAGCTCGACCAGGGCGGTCTCCACCTCCGGATGGCCGTCGACGCCGTCGATCGGCCTGCCGCTGCCGGGAAGGCCGAAGACGGAGTCGAGGTGGTCGGCGAACCGTCGTGCCACGACGAGGAGTTCGTCGCGACCGGTCGCACGGTGATGGGCCACCGCCGCCTGGATCAGATGGCCCGCGCAGTACAACTCGTGCCCCCAGCGCAGGTCCTGGTAGCGCTCACCGTTCTTGCGGACCTGGAACCAGGTGTTGAGATAGCCGTCGGACTGCTGGGCGTCGGCGACCAGGGCGATGATCCGCTCGACTTCGGCGGCGAGTTCACGCAGGTCGGAGCTGTTCTCCTCGCCGTCAGCCGGCGGCCCGCCGCGGGCGAGCTGCCAGGAGGCGGCCTCCAGCCACTTGTAGACGTCGGTGTCGACGAAGGGGTAACTGCCCTGGAACTCGCCCTGGGCCGTGCTGGCCGCCAGGCGCAGGTTGTGCAGGTTTCCCGCGGACTCCAGCAGAGCGGGGCCCTGCGGGATCGAGGTGTGCGCGTTGACCTCGCGGCGGGCGTGCCAGAAGCCGGTGCGCACCTCCGCGGCGGCGGGACGCAGCGCGGCGGGGGCGTCCGGGCCGAGCCGGACCGGGCCCACGGGGGCAGCGCCCTGTTCGGTGGCAGCCGAGACGTCGGTGGGGGAGGGCAGGGCGGAGTCTGTGCGGGGCATGGTTCTCCGAGAGGGGTGGTGGCGGGAGGGAGCCGGGCTGCGGGGCAGGGCACGACGGCCCCCGTGCTCGAGAGGCGGGAGGTTCTCGGAACTCGTTTGAGCAACCGTTTTTCCTGCCGAGAAGTAGAGGGCAGTGGGGTAGCCGGGTCAAGAGTCGCGGCAAGAGATTTTTCTGTTGCCCGGTGGCTGGCACTCACCCCCGGAAGGCTGCGACGATGGACGGGTCGTTGCCGTCCAGGAAAAGGTTTGCTCGTGACCGTTGCTCCAGGTTCCCGCTCCGCCGGCCCGGCGAAGCTCGCCGACGTCGCCGCCCTGGCCGGCGTCAGTGTGGGTACGGCGTCGAAGGCGCTGAACGGCGGAGGGCGGATGCGTCCCGAGACCCGCCAGCGGGTCCTTGACGCCGTCGACGCACTCGGGTTCCGGCCCAACCAGCACGCGCAGAGCCTGCACACCGGGCGGAGCTGGACGGTCGGGCTGATGACGACCGACGGCATCGGCCGCTTCAGCACCCCCGTACTGCTCGGTGCCGAGGACGCGCTCGGGGCCGGCAAGATCTCCGTCCTGCTGTGCGACACCCGCGGCGACGCGATCCGGGAACAGCACCACCTGCGCAACCTGATGGACCGCCGGGTGGACGGCATCATCGTCACCGGCCGCCGTACGGACCCCCGTCCGCCCCTGGACGGCATCGAGGCCGTCCCCATCGTCTACGCGCTCTCGCCGTCCACCGATCCGGCCGACACCTCGGTGGTCTCCGACGACCGGGGCGGGGCCGTACTGGCCGTCGAGCACCTGTTGGCCGCGGGCCGCACGCGCATCGCTCACATCACCGGCCCGGAACACCACGCGGCCGCCCGCGACCGGGCCCGGCACGCGGTCGAGCATCTGGAGCGGGCCTCCCTCGGGCTCTCGACGGGACGGGTGCACCACGGGGAGTGGAGCGAGGCGTGGGGGCGCCGCGCCGCCGAGGCGGTTCTGCGCACGGCACCGGACACGGACGCCTTCTTCTGCGGCAACGACCAGATCGCCCGGGGTGTGGCGGACGCGCTGCGCGAGCGGGGCGTCAACGTGCCCGGTGACATCGCGGTCGTCGGCTACGACAACTGGGACACCATGGCCCTGGCCAGCAGGCCGCCCCTCACGACGATCGACATGGACCTCACCGAGATCGGCCGGATCGCCGCCCTGCGACTCCTCGAAGCCATCGACGCCGACCCGGCACCGGGGGTGCACACCGTCCCGTGCCGACTGATCGTCCGCGAGTCCAGCTGAAGCGAACCGAGTTCCGGGGGGTTGGGGGGACGGTGGAGGAGCCGGAGTTCAGTGTTGTGCTGACCGGGACCGGCGGCCGGAGGATGGACGTCGTCCAGGCGGTTCGGTCGATCACCGGTCTGAGCGCGTGGCGGAGCGCGCGGCTGCTGGAATCCATCCCGGTCGTGGTCGTCGAGGACACATGGTTCGGGGCGGCCGCGGACGCCGTGGGACGTCTGAAGGCGGTCGGCGCCGAGGCGGGCCTGCTGTGCGGGTGGTGCGAGCGCGCGATAGTCCCCGGAACGGAGCCGGTGGACCCGGGACCGTGCGCGTCCCCCTCTTGGCCTTCGGCGGAGTGCCCGGCCGGCCGTCCCAGGCGCTGACTAGGACCGAGACGCGAGAGGAAGATCCTGCACGGCGGGCTGTCCGACTTCCCCGCCTGGCGGGTGGCCACCGCCGCCACCCTCGCCGAGCTGCGCGACCGGGCCCCGGTGATCGGCATACAGGTCGAATACGGCCTCGCCGACCGCACCACCGAACGTGAACTGCTGCCCATGGCCGAGGCGTTCGGACGCGGCGCCGCCCTCTACGCGCCGCTCGCGGGCGGCCTGCTGACCGGCAAGTACCGGCTCAGCCGGGAAGGCCGCCTCAGCAGATGGGGCGCCGGTGGCGTGGCTTCGGGCTCGCACCGCCCGGGCCTCCACCGCTCTGATCCCTGTTATCGGCGCGCGTACCACCGTGCAGCTGGGTGAGTACCTTGCCGCGCTGGACCTCGTCCTCACCGACGAGCAGTACGACCGCTTGGAACAGGCGAGCCGGGGCGCCCTGGGCACCCCGCACGAGACGGCCGCCGCCGGCGTCGCCGCCGCTCTCGGCGGCACGCCGCACGTGTCCGCCGCCATCCTGTCCCCGTGATCTGATCCCACAGTCGGCCGGGCGCAGCCGTCAGTCGCTTGCGTCAGCTCAGTGAGTGCTGCCCTGATCGCCACCCTCGGCGGGACCGAGCGGTCTCCCGAACGTCGCGTTCCAGCGTCCGGCGCGACCGCTGAACTCGGTGGCGGTCAGCGGCGGTACGTCGATCCGCCAGAACGCCGACTCCGGTGCCCCGAGGGCCCGTACGGCCGCGGCCCGTACGACTTCCGGCTCCACCACGGCGACCGTCCGGCCGGAGAACCGCGCGGCCTCGTCCAGCCAGGCCGCGACCCGCTCGCACAACTGGTGCACCGACTCGCCGCCGTGCGGTGCTGCGGTCGGGTCCGCCAGCCAGAGGGCGACGGCGTCCGGGGCGTCGGCGCTGACGTCGGCCAGCGTACGGCCCCGCCAACCACCCACGTCGAGCCCGGCCGGCGCGGTCTCGACAGCGCCGTCGAACCCCAACGCCGACGCGGTCTCCCGGCATCGCGGAGTGGGGGATACGAGTACCCGCTGTGCTGCCGGAAGGGAGCCCGCGGCCGATCGCGCACGCGCGGCGCCGGTGGCGTCGAGCGGGCATCCGTCGTCGAAGCGCGCCTCCCGCAGCGCCGCACTGATCGCGGGGGAGATCATCATCACTCGGCTCGTCATTCGCCCATCCCCATGTCCGACTTCCCCGTCCGCCCAGGCCGGTGGGACTCCGGACCACCGGGTGTGTCGTGGAGGGTGGCGAGGTGCTCGAGCAGCAGGCCTTCGCGGGTGGACCAGGGGCAGACCTCGACCGCCTTCGCCTCGCAGGCCTCCATGAGCGCCTCGGCCACCAGTGCTCCGGCCAGGGACTGCTCGGCGCGGTGCCGGGAGATGCCGGGGAGCTTGGCGCGGCGCGCCGGATTCGCGGCGGCCAGTACCGGGACGGAGGCATGCAACTGGGACAGGGCCAGCTTCCGTTGCGAGCGCTGTGCCTTGCCTCGGGCGGCGGCGAGCCGGGCGAGCTGCTCGAAGGTCTTGGAGCAGGCCAGCACGCGGGTGCCCGGTTCCGCCCGCGGCAGATCGGGGACGGCTTCCAGCTTTCGACGCAGATACCGACGGATCTCGGTGAGACCCTGTTTGGACGGGGCGATGCCGCCGGGCAGCCAGTCCCGGGTGATTCTGCGGGCGCCCAGGGGCAGGGAGTGGACGCTGTGCGGCTGGTCTCCGGTACCCGAGGCGATCTCCACGGTGCCGCCGCCGACGTCCAGGACCAGCAGCCGGCCGGCCGCCGGGCCGACCCACTGGCGGGCGGCCACGTAGGCAAGCCGCGCTTCCTCTTCGCCGTCCAGCACGCTCAGTTGGGTGCCGGTTCTGCGCGCCACGCGCCTGATGACCTCGTCGCGGTTGGGTGCGTCCCGGATGACGGAGGTGGCGAACGCGAACATGTCGGTGCCGCGCAGTCGGGGGTCGGAGGCGATCGCCTGGGCGACGGCGCGCTCGACGCTCTCCACCCCGGCGTCGTCGAGTCGGCCCTTGCGGTCGAGCGTCTCGTGCAGTCGCAGCCGCACCTTGTGGGAGAACACCGGCTCCATCACATGGCCCGGCCGCGATCGCACCACCGTGAGCAGAGCGCTGTGGCACCCGACGTCGAGTACACCGGCCTGCCGCATCCCATCGCCTCCCCTGGTCTCGTTTCCTCCATGTCGGAACGGATCGACTGCGTCTCCCCGTCGTCCGACGGCCCCGTCACCGACGCGCCGGGACTTCCGGTCCACGTGCGTGCTCGTTCCCTCACCCACCGTGTACCCTACGTGCCGCTCGAATGAGACGGAGTCACGGTCCACGCGAATCTGGAGGGAGGACCGACGGCCTCACGCCTCCTGCCGGGCATCGATCTCGCTGATCAGGTTCTCGACACGGGCCTTGATCTCGTCCCGGATGGGGCGCACGGACTCCACACCCTTGCCTGCCGGGTCCTCCAGGGCCCAGTCGAGGTACTTCTTGCCGGGAAAGACCGGGCAGGCGTCGCCGCAGCCCATGGTGATCACGTAGTCGGACGCCTGGACGGCCTCGGTGGTGAGGAGCTTCGGCTGCCGGCCGGCGATGTCGACGCCGACCTCCCGCATGGCCTCGACCGCGGCCGGGTTGACCTGCTCGCCCGGGACCGAACCGGCCGAGCGGACCTCGATCCGGTCGCCCGCGAGCTGCGAAAGGAAGCCGGCCGCCATCTGTGAACGCCCGGCGTTGTGCACACAGACGAACAGCACGGAGGCGAGCGGAGTGGCAGACATCGGTACTTCTTTCGCGGTCAACGGGTCGTGCGGGGGTGAGTGTCGGCCCGGGGGGCGTGAACCCTGGTCGGCGTCGGCCGGAACTCGTATCAGCCTCGAGTGATGTGACAGTATCAGCCCATGCTGACGTCAGCCGATGCTGATCTGATGCGGGTCCTGGCCGACCCGCTCAGGCTCCGGATCGTGACCCTCCTCGCCCGGGAGACGCTCTGTACCACGCACCTGATCGAGGAGACGGGCGCCAAGCAGACCAACCTCTCCAACCACCTGAAGGTGCTGCGCGAGTCCGGGATCGTGGAGACGGAGCCGTGCGGCCGGTTCGTCTACTACCGGCTCAGGCCCGAGGGCCTCGCCGCCCTCGCCGGTCGATTCGCCGACTTCGCCGAAACCGCGCGCACGACCGCCGAGAACAACACCAAGCGGTCCTGCCCCTGACCTGCCGTCAGTGTCTTTCCCCCGGTTCTCTTCCTCGATTGCGGGGCGCTGAACGGACACGGGATCAGGCCGCCCGGGACGCGCCGGTCAACGCCTGGGAGTCGACGGCGTCCTCGCCGTACAGGTCCCGCACCCAGTTGGTCTGGTAGATGGTCTCCAGATACCGCTCACCCAGATCCGGGGCGATGGCCACCGCGGTCAACTCCCGCCCCTCGTGCCGGGCCAGCCAGTCCATCGCGCCGCTGACCACCGTGCCGGTGGACCCGCCGAACAGAAACCCGCGCCTGGCCAGTCGGTGACAGACCCGGATGGTGTCGGTCTCCGCCACGCGCACCACGTCGTCCACATACGACTCGTCCAGCATCGGCGGGCGTCTGCTGGCGCCCAGGCCGGGAATCATCCGCCGACCGGCGTCGCCCCCGAACGTCACGGAGCCCACGCTGTCCACGGCCACGATCCGCACCGGGCGGTGCCACTCGCGGAAGTAGCGCGCGCAGCCCATCAGGGTCCCGGTGGTGCCGGCCCCGACGAACAGGACGTCCAGGTCCGGGAACTGCCGGGCGATGGCCGGTGCGGTCCTGCGGTAGTGGGCCATGCCGTTGTTGGGGTTGGTGTACTGGTTGAGCCACACATAGCGGTCCTCGGAGGCGCACAGCGCGCGGACGTGGTCGATGCGCGCGCCGAGGAAGCCGCTGACGGGGTCGGGTTCGGTGATGACGTGGACCTGGCCTCCCAGGGCCTCCATCATCAGCCGGGTCGCCAGGTTGCAGCGGGAGTCGGTCACGCACAGGAACTGGTAGCCCTTGGCGGCAGCGATCATGCTCAGGGCCACGCCCAGGTTGCCCGAGGACGACTCGACCAGAACCGAGCCCGGTGTCAGCAGGCCGTCGCGTTCGGCGGCTTCGACCATTTCGGTGGCGGCCTTGAGTTTGATCGAACCGGCGAAATTGAAGCCCTCGCACTTGAGGAACAGCGAGTGCCCGAAGATTCCCTCAAGGTCGACGAAGAGATCGTCCTCGTTGAAGTCCTGGGGGACGGATATGACGGGCATGGTCGTCTCCTTCACTGCGAGGGTGGGATCGTCTTCCGGTCTTCCTGCCGCTGATCCGTCCGGGTGCGGCGCGGAGAGGAATTCGGAGCGGCGAGTTGCGAGTCGCCGGAACGACTCCAGTACGCCCGAATCCAGGCCCCCTGTCATGCCACCGAAATTCGGGACTTGACACGCGCTGTCTTCATGCAAAAGCAGTCGTGACCGGGGCAGGGCGGGGCCGTTCAGCGCAATTCCCGGGTGATATTCCCGCGGATCGAACGGGTCTCTGTGAGGCGTGGTCTTAAGCCTGCGCGACGCGCACGGAAAGCAGGGGATCGCGGGGCGACGACGGGCAAAATGGCCGGACTATCAAGACCCATGCGCTTCGTCAAGCCCCGAAATGCAGGGGCAGGACACGAAGCCCCCGGCCGGGCCTACTGGAGAGGCGCGGACATCACGAATCCGTCCGTACCGACCGACGCCGAATGAAACGTCATCGAGGAGCTCACGTGCTAGAGAAATCCGTGGAGGTCTTGACGGCCGAACCGGCTGACATCCCACCCCTCCAGGACAGTGGGGACGCCGATTCGCCGACCGACACCGAAAGGCTTCTGGCCGACGTGCTGGCCGGCGTCGTGCGCGTCGAGCAGGTCCCGGTCGACAGCCACTTCTTCAACGACCTGGGTGCCGATTCCCTGGTGATGGCCCAGTTCTGCGCGCGGGTCAGGAAGCGGGGGGACATGCCGGCGGTGTCGATGAAGGACATCTACCGGCACCCCACCATCCGGAGCCTGGCCACCGCGCTCGACGATGCCGCTCCCGCTCCTGCCCCCGCCCGCACCGCCGCCCCCGTCCCGTCCCCGTCCGCGGAGGCGCCGTCACCGGTGCGGGCACCGACCGACGTACGGGCATCGGCAGAGGGGACGGCGCGGGCCGAGGCGCAGGCGGCGGCTCGTACACGGCGCTACATCGTCTGTGGAGTGCTGCAGTTCCTGATCTTCCTGGGCTATTCCTGCCTGGTAGCCCTGGCCGTCGAGGAAGGTCATGAGTGGATCTCCGCGGGATCAGGCCTGTTCGACCTCTACCTGCGGTCCGTCCTGCTCGGCGGCGCGGGCTTCCTCGGCCTGTGCGTCCTTCCGATCGTGGTGAAGTGGACGCTCGTCGGCCGCTGGCGGTCCGGGGAGTTCCCCCTGTGGGGCATGGCCTACCTGCGTTTCTGGGTCGTCAAGACGTTGATCCGCACCAGCCCCGTGCGTCTGTTCGCCGGTTCACCGCTCTACGTGCTCTACCTCAGGGCGCTCGGGGCACGGATCGGCAAGGGCGTCACGATCCTCTCCCACACGATCCCGGTCTGCACCGACCTGCTCACCGTCGGCGAGGGCACGATCGTCCGTAAGGACGTGCTGCTGTCCTGCTATCGCGCCCACGCCGGCGTGATCCAGACCGGCCCGGTCACTCTCGGCAGCAATGTGCTCGTCAGCGAGCACACGGTCCTCGACATCGAGACCTCGATGGGCGACGGCGCCCAGCTGGGCCACGCCTCCTCCCTGCACACCGGCCAGGTGGTGCCCGCCGGCGAACGCCGACACGGCTCCCCCGCGCAGCCGACCGAGGTGGACTACCGAAGGGTCGCCCCCGCCGACTGCCCCACCGCCAAAAGGACCGCGTACGGCGTTGTACAGCTGCTGAGCCTGCTGGCGGTGTACCTGCCGCTGGCGCTGGGCGGCGTGACTGCCCTGCTCACGGGTCTCCCGCAGCTTCAGACACTCCTGAACCCGCAGCCGATGGCCAGCCCGGCGTTCTACGTCGACGCCCTGATCGCCTCCGTGGTCCTCCTCTTCGGATCGCTGGTCGCCGGCCTCCTCGTCGTGGGCACCGTGCCGCGTCTCCTGAGCCGGGCCGTCCAACCCGGCAAGGTCTATCCGCTGTACGGCTTCCACTACGGCATTCAGCGGGCGATCGCGGTGATGACCAACAGGAAGTCCCTCACCACCCTCTTCGGCGACAGCTCCGGCATCGTCCACTACCTGCGCTACCTCGGATACGACCTGTCCCGCGTCGAGCAGACCGGGTCGAACTTCGGCACCGAAGTGCAGCACGAGAACCCGTACCTGAGCTCGGTCGGCACCGGCACCATGATCGCCGACGGACTGTCCATCATGAACGCCGACTTCTCCAGCACGTCCTTCCGCGTGTCCCGCACATCGATCGGGCCGCACAACTTCCTCGGAAACCGCATCGCCTACCCCGCCCACGGCAGGACCGGAGACAACTGCCTGCTCGCGACCAAGGTCATGGTCCCCATCGACGGACCCGTGCGCGAAGGCGTGGGCCTGCTGGGCTCACCCAGCTTCGAGATCCCGCGCACGGTGATGCGCGACAACCGGTTCAACCACCTCGAGACCGGCGACGAACTGCGCCGCCGCCTGGCCGCCAAGAACAGGCACAACGCGGCGACCGCCGGCCTGTATCTGCTCGCGCGGCTGATCCACTTGTTCGTGATCACCCTCATCACGATGGGCGCGGTCGACCTCTACCCCTCGTTCGGCGCACTGGCGATCGCACTGGCCAGTGTCCTCACCCTCACGTACACCGTCGTCCACTTCGCGCTCGTCGAGCGGGCCTCCACCGGATTCAAGCCCCAGAAGCCGCTGTACTGCTCGATCTACGAACCCTCCTTCTGGCGCCACGAACGCTTCTGGAAGATGGCCTCGGTCCACTACATCCAGGCCTTCGACGGCACCCCGTTCAAGAACGTGATCTGGCGGCTGCTGGGGGCCCGGATCGGCAAGCGGGTCTTCGACGACGGCTGCTTCTTCCCGGAGCGCACCCTCGTCACCATCGGCGACGACAGCACGCTGAACGCGGGCACCGTGGTCCAGTGCCACTCGCAGGAGGACGGCGCCTTCAAGTCCGACCGCAGCGCCCTCGGCAACGGCTGCACCCTCGGCGTCGGCGCCTTCGTCCACTACGGCGTGACGATCGCGGACGGCGCCGCGCTGGCCCCCGACTCCTTCCTCATGAAGGGCGAGGAAATCCCCTCGCACGCCCAATGGGGAGGCAACCCTGCCCGGGAAATGCCGGACCACAAGACCCAGGTCGAGGCCGGTGAGGAACCCCACGCCACCCAGTCCGTCCCGGCTCGCGGCCTCTGACACCGCGCACCGCCGACAAGCAGAGGAAAGACCCGATGGAAACGCATGTGAGTCCCAGCCGGACCGCCCGCGCATACTGGCGCGGCGTACTGACAGCCGGGGGCTTCACCCCCGCCCCACGCTGGACCCTTCAGCCGGTGCCCGGCGTGGGGGAGTACGAGACACCGGTCCCCGACGACACCGTGACCGGGCTGCGCCGACTGGCGGCGGAGCTGGCGGTACCACTGCCCTCGCTCCTGCTGACCGCGCACGCCAAGGTGCTCGCGGCACTGTCCGGAGAGAGGGAGATCACCACCGGCTACGTCGCCCGGGGCGGCACCCCGCTCCTGTGCCGGCTCACCACCGCCCCCGCCTCCTGGCGCGAACTGCTGCACCACGCCCACCAGGTCGCCACCGAACTGCCGGCACACCAGGACGTCCCGGCCGAGGACATCGAGGCTCTGAAGAGCGAACTGGGCCTGACCGGGCCGCTGTTCGAGACCGTCCTCGACCCCACCGAGACCGTCTCCGACCCCACCGAGACCGTCCTCGATCCCGCCGCGATCGACGGAGCCCTCACCGAGGACACCGCACTGCGGGTGGGCGTCCGTCACCACGACGGGCGGCTCGTACTGCGGCTGCGCTACCGCACCGACGCGCTCGACGCCGACAGCGCCGCCCGTATCGTCGGCTACCACCTGACCGCGCTCGCGCTGATCACCGCCGACCCCGATGCCGAGCACACACACCAGAGCCTGCTGTCCGCCGAGGAGTTGCGGTTCCAGCTCGACCAACTGGCCGGACCGGACCGGGAACTGCCCGATGCGCGGATGCACGAGCTGTTCGAGGACCGGGTGCGCAAGCACCCGGACGCCGTCGCCGCCGTGCACGCCGACCGGCAGTGGACGTACGCGGAACTCAATGCCCGGGCCAACCGGCTGGCACGCGCCCTGGTAGCTCGTGGGCTCGCCCGTGAAGGCGTGGTCGCGGTGGTGACCGAACGCAATCTGGACTGGCTGGCCGCCGTGATCGCGGTCTTCAAGGCCGGAGGCGCCTACCTCCCCATCGAGCCGCACTTCCCGGCCGCACGCATCGCCGCCACTCTCTCCCGTGCCGCATGCACGCTGGTGCTGACCGAGCACGGCAGCACCACCACCCTCGACCAGGCCCTCGACTCCCTTCCCGGAACCGAGCGGCTCCTTATCGACACGGCCTACGCGGAAGACCACCCCGACGGTGATCTCGGCATCCCGGTCACGCCCGACCAACTCGCCTACATCTACTTCACCTCCGGCTCCACCGGTGAGCCCAAGGGCGCGATGTGCGAGCACGCGGGCATGCTCAACCACCTCTACGCCAAGATCGACGACCTCCAGGTCGGCGAGGGACACGTGGTCGCCCAGACCGCGCCCCAGTGCTTCGACATCTCCCTGTGGCAGTTGGTCTGCGCGCTGCTGGTCGGCGGGCGGACCCTGCTGGTCGCACAGGACGTCATCCTCGACGTACCCCGCTTCCTCGACACCCTCACCGACGGCGAGGTCACCGTCCTCCAGGTCGTGCCCTCCTACCTCGAAGCCGTCCTGACGGAGCTCGAACAGCGCCCCCGCCCGCTGCCCGACCTGCGGTTCGTGTCGGTCACCGGCGAGGCGCTGAAGCAGGAACTCGCCGAGCGCTGGTTCGCCGTCCAGTCCGGGATCAAGCTGGTCAACGCCTACGGGCTGACCGAGACCTCGGACGACACCAACCACGAGGTCATGGACAGGGCGCCGGACCGCATCCTGCTCGGCCGCGCGGTCAACAACGTGCGCGTCTACGTCGTCGACGAACACCTCACCCCGGTGCCGCTCGGCGCCCCAGGCGTGATCGCGTTCTCCGGGGTCTGCGTCGGCCGCGGCTACATCAACGACCCCGCACTCACCCGGGCCTCGTACCTGGTCGATCCGCACCGCAAAGGCACCCGGCTTTTCCTCGGCGGCGACCACGGCCGCTGGCACCCTTCGGGGAAGCTGGAGTTCCTCGGCCGCCGCGACGCCCAGGTCAAGATCCGCGGCTTCCGGATCGAGATCGGCGAGATCGAGAACACCCTGCTCCGTCTCCCCGGTGTCCGCGACGGCGCGGTGGTGACGGTCGAACGCGCCGACCGGAGCAAGCACCTGGTCGCCTTCTACTCCGGCCCGAAGCCCCTGGACACCGGGATCCTCAGCGACCGGCTCGCCGAGTCGCTGCCCGAGTACATGGTCCCGTCGGCCTTCCACTGGCGCGAAAGGCTGCCGCTGACCGCCAACAGCAAGATCGACAAGAAGGCCCTGGCGGCACTCGCCGAAGCACCCGCCACCACCGACGACGAGCACCAGCCGCCGACCACCCCGACCGAGCAGCGCCTGGCGGCCGCCTGGGCGAAGGTCCTCGGCGTCCCACAGGACCGGATCGGACGCCGTGACCACTTCTTCGACCGCGGCGGCACCTCCCTCTCGGCGGTGAAGCTCGCCATCGCCCTGAACCGCGCGGTGTCCCTCAAGGACGTCACCGCACACCCGGTCCTCACCGACCTCGCCGCTCTGGTCGACCACGGACCCCAACGCCACACGACCCCACCACCGGCCTCCGCCTGACCGACATCGAAGGAACAGCACCATGCCGTACGCGACCCCGGCGCCCCTCCTCGAGGTGGACCTGAACCCCGGCAGACCCCCGATCCCGCACACCGGCACCCCTGCTGTTCGCCTGCCTGAGCGCACCCGCCACCGGCGGAGCGACCGCCGTCGCCGACGCGTCCACCGTCCTCGACGCACTGCCCACCGCCGACGAGATCAGCGCCCCTTACGCCGAGGCCTTCGGCACCGCCGACCGGCGACGTGAGCGCCGTACGACCACCGTCCGTTCCATCGCACTGGAGCCCGTCATGTCCCAGCCGCACCTCGTGCCGACCTTCGCAGTGATCTCCGGCGCCCAGGTCCAGCACGCCCTTCAGGACCGGGAGGAGCAGATCGTGGACCTCGTCGAGGCCACCTATCACCTGCACGCCGCCGGAGAGTCGGTCAACCCTCCGTCCTACTTCCTGCGCTTCCCCGACCGGCCCACCGCCCGGATCATCGCGCTGCCCGCCTCGATCGGCGGACCGGCGCCGGTGGACGGCATCAAATGGATCTCCAGCTTTCCCGACAACGTCCAGGCCGGCATCCCCAGGGCCTCCGCGGTACTGATCCTCAACGACCACGACACGGGCTACCCCTTCGCCTGCCTGGAAAGCTCCATCATCAGCGCCACCAGAACCGCCGCGTCGGCGGCGCTGGCCGCGGACCACCTCACCCGCAACCGGCTGCGCCCCACCCACATCGGGTTCTTCGGTACCGGCCTGATCGCCCGGTACATCCACACCTTCCTGACCGCCCTGGGATGGTCCTTCGAGGAGACCGGCGTCTACGACCTGTCCGGCGACAGCGCCGCCGGTTTCCGCGACCACGTCCAACAGAGCGACGCCGCGGGCCGGGTCACCGTGCACGAGAGCGCCGAGGCAGTCATCCGCTCCAGCGACCTCGTCGTCTTCGCCACCATCGCGGGCGAGCCGCACATCGGCGACCCGGCCTGGTTCGACCACAACCCCCTGGTCCTGCATGTGTCCCTGCGCGACCTCGCACCCGAGATCATCCTCGCCTCGGCCAACATCGTCGACGACGTCGACCACTGCCTCAAGGCCGACACGTCCCCCCATCTGGCCGAGCAGCTCACCGGCAACCGTGACTTCCTGCACGGAACACTCGCCGACGTCATGACCGGCCGAGTGACACCACCCACCGACCGGCCCCTGGTGTTCTCACCCTTCGGACTCGGTGTGCTCGACCTCGCCGTCGGCACATATGTCTACAACGAGACGGCCCGCTCCGGGCACCTCCACGTCATCGAGGGCTTCTTCCATGACCTGCGCCGACACGGCTGACCGGCAGAGTTCGCTTCACATGGAGTGAGACACGCGTTCTCGCCAACGAGAGTTTCGCTCTCAGGGTGCGACGAGATCGGCCCACCGAGTGATCCCGCCGGAGTGGACACGTATGCCGTGCCGAGCCGCCAGCGCGTGGACGATCTCCTGGCCCCGGCCGTGCTCGTCCGGATCGATTCCCGGGGGCGACTGTCCGGCCGGAAGCGCGGATCCCGCGTCGGTGACTTCGACGCGCAGCGTGCTGAGCCCCTCGGCCCGTACCCAGGACAGCCGCAGCTCCGCCGGGGGCAGGGCGTGGACGATCGCGTTGGTGAGCAGCTCCGAGACCACCAGGAGACAGTCCTCGGCGATCTCACAGGACACGTTCCAGTCGGCGAGGACCGCCTTCACCCGCCGGCGTGCGGCCGAAACGACCTCGGCGACGTGGGGCAGCGGGCCGACGTGTTCGACCGCCTCCCGAAGCATCGTATTGAGCTGTGCCGCCATGTCTTCTCCTCCGGAGCGCTGTCGGCGGGTGCCGAGCCTCAGCGCGCGTTGCCGGGCCTCAGTGAACGGTAGGAAGCGAAGTGGGGCCGGTCAATGAACGGCGGTCGCCATTACCGAACGCTCACCTTCGCCCGGTGGTGAACCGGCGGTGGCCTGCACATAAAGCGAACCCTCCGTGGCGGTACTAGGCTCGCCTCATGGCCGGCCCAGTCCAGTCGATCGAACGGGCGGCGGCGATCCTGCGTCTGCTCGCCGGTGGGCCCCGTCGACTCGGGCTCGGCGAGGTGGCGGCCTCGCTCGGGCTGGCGAAGGGCACGGCGCATGGCATTCTCCGCACCCTCCAGCACGTGGATTTCGTGGAGCAGGACGCGTCGACCGGAAAGTACCAGCTCGGCGCGGCGCTGCTGCACCTCGGCACCAGCTACCTCGACATCAATGAGCTGCGGTCGCGCTCCATCAACTGGGCCGATGCCCTGGCCGCCCGTAGTGGGGAAGCGGTCCGCCTGGGCACCCCCTTCGAGGGCCAGGTCCTCGTGATCCATCACGTGTTCCGGCCGGACGACACCCTCCAGACCCTGGACGTGGGTTCACTGCTGCCTCTGCACGCCTCCTCGCTCGGCAAGGTGCTGCTGGCGTACGGGACCGCGTCCCTCGAGTCGGCTTCGGAAGCCGGGCTGGAGGCCTACACCCGGCACACCCTGGTCGCACCGGAGAAACTCACCCGGGCGCTCGCCGAGGTCCGGGAAGTCGGCTGGGCCGCGGAGATCCAGGAGATGAGCATGGGGGAAGCCGGTATCGCCTCGCCGATCCGGGGGCACGGCGGCCTCGTCGTGGGCGCCGTCGGCCTCTCCGGCCCGGTCGAGAGGATCTGTGACAGCCACGGCCGTCCCCGGCCGAACCTGATCACCCTGCTCCGCGAGGCCGCACGGGCGATCTCCAGAGATCTGGGAGCAGCACGCTAGGAGAACCCCGCCTCCTCGACACATCGGAAGGCAGACCGGATCATGGTTGAACGGTATGTGATGTCCATCGATCAGGGCACCAACTCCACCCGATGCATTCTGTTCGACCACCACGGGCGGCTGGTGTCGGTCGTCCAGCGGGAGCATCAGCAGCACTTCCCCAAGCCCGGCTGGGTCGAGCACGACGCCGTCGAGATCTGGCGCAATCTGCGGCGCATCATGCCCGAGGCGCTCTCCGACGCCGGTGTCGGCGCGGGAGAGGTCGCCGCCATCGGTATCGCCAATCAGCGCGAGACGACGGTGCTGTGGGATCGGCGGACGGGTGCGCCGCTGGGCAGGGCGATCGTCTGGCAGGACACGCGTACGGCACCGCTCGTCGAGGACCTGAGAATCCGGCCCGGGGACGAATTCTTTCTCGAGCGTTGCGGTCTGCCCCCCTCGACCTACTTCTCGGCACCGCGGATCCGCTGGCTGTTCGACCATGTGAACGGACTGGATCAGCGCGCCAAGGACGGCGAGGTGCTGTTCGGCACGATGGAGACCTGGCTGATCTGGAACCTCACCGGGGGCGCGGACGGTGGCCTGCACATCACCGACGCCACCAACGCCAGTCGCACCATGCTGATGGACATCCGGGCCCTCACCTGGGACGAGGAGCTGCTGGAGTTCTTCGGGGTTCCCCGCCCCATGCTGCCCGAGATCCGGTCCTCGGCCGAGGGCTACGGGGATGCCCGCTCGGTCCTCCCGGGTGTCCGCATCACGGCAGCCCTCGGTGATCAGCAGGCCGCCCTGTTCGGCCAGACCTGCTTCACACCGGGTGAGGCGAAGTGCACGTACGGAACGGGCAGCTTTCTGCTGCTCAACACCGGTACCGATCTCGTGCGGTCCCGGCACGGACTCCTCACGACCGTCGCCTACAAGATCGGGGACCAGCCCCCGGTCTATGCCCTGGAAGGATCGATAGCCGTCACCGGCTCGCTGGTCCAGTGGTTCCGTGACCGTCTGGGACTGATCAACAGCGCTCCGGAGATCGAGACCCTCGCGCGGACGGTCGAGGACAACGGCGGTTGCTACATCGTCCCCGCGTTCTCGGGTCTCTTCGCACCCCACTGGCGCAGCGACGCACGCGGTGTCATCGTCGGTCTCACCTCCTACATCACCAAGGGACACCTGGCCAGAGCCGTCCTGGAGGCCACCGGCTGGCAGACGCGCGAGGTCGTCGACGCCATGAACGCCGACTTCTCGGTCCCGCTGAAGGAGCTCAAGGTGGACGGCGGCATGACAGCGGACAACCTGCTCATGCAGTTCGTGGCCGATGTGCTCGATGTGCCCGTGGTGCGGCCCATGGTCGCCGAGACGGTCTCCCTGGGCGCCGCCTACGCCGCGGGGCTTGCCTCCGGCTACTGGCCGGACCTGGAAGTGCTGCGCCGTAACTGGCACCGGGCCGCCCAGTGGCTGCCGGACATGGACTCCGAGCGGCGGGACCTGGAGTACGACAACTGGCAGCGCGCCGTCGAGCGGTCGCTGGGGTGGATCAAACCGCCGAGGCCCAGGTGATTCCCGGGCGACGTCGACCGCGCGCCGGAGTGCCCGTCCGCGGGTGGCCGGGAACGCCGAACACCGCGCCGCCCGTACCCGCGGAGTACGGGTACGGGCGGCGCGGTGTGTGCGGCCCGGGGGTGTCGTTACCCCGAGGGTGTTGTTACACGGAGCTGCGCCGGATGCGGCGCAGGAGCACCAGGCCCGCGATCACGAGAACCCCTCCGGCCGCGGCCGGCCAGAGGTTCGTGCCGGTGTCGGCCAGATCGCCGGTGACCGCCTGCGGTTCGGTCTGCGACTGCGACTGCGAACCTGCCTGTGACGTGTCCTGCGCTGTCGCCTGCGTGGACGGGGCGTCCGCGCCCGCAGCCGGCGTCTGCGCGCGGTGGGTTGCTTCGCTGCCGTGGTGCTCGTGCGCGCCGCCCTGCGGTGCGGCGGCCGTGTCGCTCGCCGCGGCCGAGGGTGACGTGTCCGCCTTGGGCACGACGACAGTGCCGGTGCCGGTGGTCTGACCGCCGCGCGTCGGCTCGGTGGTGCCGGGCGTACCGGCCGGAGGCTGCGTGGTCTGCGTGTCCGTGGGGGCTGCGGAGGCTGTCGCGTCGTTGCCGCCGGACGAGGCGTCAGGACTCGGGGACGGCTCGCCCTGCGACGGCTCGCCCGTGCCGGCACCGCCGCCACCAGCACCGCCGTTGCCACCAGCACCGCCGCCGGCCCCTCCACCAGCACCGTCGCCGCACTGTCGCCCGGCGTTGATGCAGTCCACCATCTCCCGCATGAGCGATGCGTCGAAGACGTTGATGAAGTCGTCGTGGTCGGTGATCGCCTTGTGCACCTGCTCCGGGAACCCGTCCACGGCGTACGGGTTCTTCACCTGGCCGTTCTCGAGGGTCGGCGCCGGAACGTCGTAGACCAGGCGCATCGTCAGCTGCGGGATCGCCTTGAAGCCGCCCGCGCAGTTGCCGTTGGCGTCGGCGAAGGCGACGTGCGTGCGGTGGTTGGCGCTGTCGATGTTCTGACCGTCCCAGCAGCTCTGGAAGGCGAACGACCGCACCACGCTGCTGCCCTGGGGACAGATCGGGTACTTGTCCGTCAGCTGCACCTTGTCCTCGAAGCCGGTGCAGCTCCAGTGGGCGTTGGCGTTCGCGGGGCCGTTGGTGAACGCCTTCGCGTCGCCCGTGATGATGCGCAGGAACGTCGGCATCTCGACGACCTTGCTCTGCGGGTTGCCGATGAACTCGATCTGCGCCTGCTTCGCCTGCAGGACCTTCCCGACGTTGCCCTCCAGGCCGCCACCGTTCTTGTCGGCGTCGAACTCCTGCGTGCCGTCCTGCACTCGGAGCACCGGCCAGTAGTACGTGGACTTGTCGCCCTGGTTCTGGCACGTGGTCGCGGCTTTGGCGAGATCGTCGTTCGTGGCGAACGCGTCGTTCGACTGGTTGCCGACGTAGTCGTGCAGGTGATGGGCGCCGTTGGTGACACCGGGGGCGACGATCACGTTGTCGGTGTTGAACTTCTTGTTGGCGTTCACACCGCACGAGCTGGTGAACGTGCCGGTCGAGGCGTTGCCGCCGCTGCCCGGCTTCTGCGGCACGTTCGGCTGGAGCGTCGTGATGTCCACGAAGTCCGCTGCGACGGGGCCGCTGACGGCGCTCGCGCCGCCGCCCTGCTGGCCACCGCCCTGTTGCCCGCCCTGCTGGCCGCCGTTGTTGTTCTGCTGCTGGCCGTTGCCGTTCTGGCCACCGGCGTTGTTCTGGGTCTGGTCCGCGGGGACCGCGGTGCAGGTGGCCAGAGCGTCGAGCGAGTTCGGGGCTTCGGCGCCCGCGTTCTTGAAGTCGGTCTTGATGCGGTCGATGACCGCGCCCCGCTTCTCCTTCAGCGGACCGAGGATCGCGTTCTGGACGAAGTCCGCGTCCTGTGCCTTGGCCTGCTGCTCCGAGGACATTCGTGCGTACGCCTCGGAGACCTGCTGGTCGAGAAGGGCGAGTTCCTTGTCGACGTCCGCCCGCGCCTGCTGTGGCACCTCGGCGAGTTTGCTGCCCACGTCCGGACAGTCGATCGTGGCGGCTCCCGACCAGGTCTGGTTGCTCGGGTTCGCCTGACCGGGCGCACCGGCCGAGCCGCTCTCGGTCGCTGAAGCGTAGACATTGACCGCTACCAGCCCTCCTCCGCCCAGTATCAGTGCGGCTGCGGCAAAAGTTGCACGCTGTGCCCCCATGGGGCGTCTGCGCGTGTTGCGTCTCACGTGTGTACTCCTACGTCCCGTGGCAGGCCAGGCATGGAAATCCCCCGTCCCATACGCAGGCGAGCCCGGTAGCGTTCAAACACCGCACGAATTCACAGCAGCCTCGTAGCTCGCGGCCAAACCTGCCACGATGATCTCGGCCCACACCCGTCAAGCCCGCCCGTGTGCCTTCTGCGAGCGGCGTGACAGCGAGTCGATGACCACCGCGGCGAAGAGCACCCCGCCCGTGATGATGAACTGGACGGCAGCGGGGGTGTCCGTGAGCGCCATGCCCGAGGCGATCGACTGGATGATCAGCATGCCGAGCGCGGCAGACCAGGTCGTGCCGCGTCCTCCGAACAGGCTGGTGCCCCCGATGACAGCTGCCGCGATGGCATTGAGCAGCAGGACGCCCGAGCCCGAACTCTGGCTCACCGAGGTGATGCGCGAGGCCAGGAACAGACCACCGATCGCGGCCATCGTGCCCGAGATCGCGAGCACCGCGGTCTGCACCCCCGTGACACTGAGACTGGCGCGACGGGCTGCCTCGACGCTGCCGCCGAGTGCGTAGATCTGCCGCCCGTAGTGCGTGCGGCGCAGCACGATGTCCAGGCCGGCCACCACGACGAGGAAGATCAGGAGGGCGAGCGGCAGGCCCTGGAAACGGTTGAGCAGATACGCGCCGGTGAACGCCATCACCGCGAGTACTCCGGTGCGCGCCACGATTCCCCGCAGCGAGCGGTACGGCATGCCGACGGTCTTGCGGCGCCGCCTCTCCTGGTAGCACACGAGGAAGACCATGGCCGCGGCGATCGCCGCCAGGCCGTAGGCGACGGCGTCATTGGTGAAGTAGTAGCTGGTCAGCTTGGCGACGAGCCCGTTCTCGTCGAGGTTGACGGTGCCGCTGGTCCCGAGGACGTACAGCATGAAG
Organism: Streptomyces sp. GbtcB7; assembly: GCF_019091445.1. Lineage (NCBI taxonomy): Bacteria > Bacillati > Actinomycetota > Actinomycetes > Kitasatosporales > Streptomycetaceae > Streptomyces > Streptomyces sp. GbtcB7. The sequence goes on along the minus strand of NZ_JAGXJM010000016.1, from coordinate 163,180 downwards.
CCGTTCCAGGTGAGCAGTCCCGCGAGCGTGACGACGAACGCCGGCACCCGGGTTTTCGCGAAGGAGAAGCCCTGGATGGTTCCGGCCGCGGTACCCGTGAGCACCCCGATGATGGCGGCAAGCCATTCGGGCACGCCGTTGTTCACGTTGAGAACGGCGAAGACGGCCGCCGCGAGACCGCTGATCGAGCCGACTGACAGGTCGAGTTCACCGATCAGCAGGACGAAGACGACGCCGACCGCGATGAGACCGGTGCCCGCGACGTCCACGCTGAGATTGGACAGGTTCCGGGGCGAGAGGAAGCTCTGGTTCAGGGACTGGAAGGTGATCCAGACCACGGCGAGGACGAGGACGACGGGCAGTGAGCCCAGTTCGCCGGCGCTGAGCCTGCGCCGGGCGACGGCGGCCCAGCGATCGACGACACGGACGACGGCGCGGACGAAGGCCTGCCCGCGGCGGGGCTGCGGGGCCTCGGCGTCGGGTTCGGTGGGTTCGGCCCGAGCGTTGTCCGCCGTCCTGCGCATCCCTTTCACCACCCCGACTCGTGGGAGGCCATCCGGTGGGGCTCGTTCTCCGTGGCGCCGGTGACGGAGGAGATGATCTGTTCCTGAGATGCGGTGTTCACGTCGAAGAAGCCGTTGTTGCGACCGAGCCGCAGCACGGCGGCCCGGTCCGCGAGAGCTTTGACGTCGCCCATGTTGTGGCTGATGAGCAGTACTCCCAGGCCGCGGTCGCGCAGCTGGTCGACGAGGTCCAGGACCTCGCGCGTCTGCTCGAATCCCAGAGCCGCGGTCGGTTCGTCCAGGAGGAGAACCCGCGGGTTGGCGAGGAGCGAGCGGGCGATGGCGACTGTCTGCCGCTGGCCACTGGAGAGTGAGACGGTGGGGACCCGTAGATCGGGGACACCTTTGGTCAGGCGTTCCAGCAGGTGCCTGGTACGGCGCTCCATCTCCACCTCGTCGAGGAACCCGAACCTGCGGATCTCGCGCCCGAGGAAGAGGTTGCCGACGACATCGAGGTTCCCGCACAGCGCGAGGTCCTGGTAGACGGTGGCGATACCGAGGTCCCGGGCGTCGTGGGGGCGTTTGATGGGGACCGCCCGTCCTTCCCACTCGATGGTGCCCTTGTCCGCGGGGGCGACGCCGGAGATGACATTGACGAGGGTGGACTTGCCGGCCCCGTTGTCCCCCAGGAGAGCGACGACCTGGCCGGCGTAAATCTCCAGTTCGATGTCGGTGAGCACCTCGACGACGCCGTAGCGCTTGCACACGCCACGCAGCGCCAGCAAGGGGGGAGTCGGCACGGTCACCATCTCCTTCCCGGGGCCCGGACCTGCTCGGTACCTGCCTGTCAGGTGAGCCCCGCCTTGCCGCAGGCGGCCACGAGTTGGGGGGTGCAGATCTGCCGGATCGTGTAGACGCCGTCCTTCACCAGGGTGTTCTTGATGTTGCCGACGGTCACGGACACGGGGGTGAGCATGGTGGCGGGAACCGTCCTCCCGTCGCGGGTCCTCACCTTGCCCGTGGCGACCCGGTCGAGGTTTTCATGGCGGGCCGCGGCCACGGCCATGGCCGCGGCGGCTGAAGCCTCGGGTGCGAAGGGTTTGTAGACGGTCATGTACTGATCGCCGGCGACGATGCGCCGCAGGGCTCCCAGTTCGGCGTCCTGCCCGGTGACGGGAGGCAGTGGGGCGACCTTGTTCGCCTTGAGGGCGGAGATGCTGCCGGCGGCGAGGCCGTCGTTGGCGGCGTAGACCCCGTGGATGGTGGAGACGCCGAGGGCGGAGATGGCGCCGGACATGTCGAGGTTCGCGGTCTCCGGCCGCCACTGGAGGATGTCGTACGCCTTGCCGATCCTCACTCTCCCGTTGAGCACGGACAGCGCGCCCTTCTTGAACGCCACCGCGTTGGGGTCACTGGGATCGCCGTTCATCATGACGATCGCGCCGGTGCGCGCCTTGGCGCCCATCGCCTTCAGCAGTGCCCTGCCCTGGAGCCTGCCGACCTCTTCGCCGTCGAAGGAGGCATAACCGGAGATCGGGCCCTCGGAGAGACGGTCGTAGGCGATGACCGGGATACCTGCCGCATGGGCCTTCTTGACCGCGACACCGAGCGATCTGGCGTCGACGGCCACGAGCACGATGGCATCGACCCCCCTGGTGATCATCGAGTCCATCTGCTCCTGCTGGGTGGCCACATCGCCCTTGGCGTTGACGTGCTCGACCGTGCAGTCGTGGCACAGCTCCGTGATCTTCTTCGTGAGCAGTGGCGTGTCCTGTGTCTCCCAACGAGTCGTGGTGGCGTCGGGCAGCAGCACACCGATCGTCAGGTGGTTGCCACCGCCGGAGCCGCTCCCGGCGTCGTGCCCGCAGGCCGTGAGAGCGACGGCCGTCGAGATCGCGGTCACGACGACGGCCGCGCCCCGGATGCAGGCCTTCATGCGAGAGACCTCCCTGTCCTTCACCTCGCGCGGCGAGGGCCCGGTGGCAGGACGACCACGTCGTAAGTGTGACACCGGCTGATGAATATGTCCTATTGATACCCATATACGATTCTGGTGTGCGGGTGCCTGATTTCCATCCGTCGGCACCTGACGCATCGACGGGAGGTAGGTCGCCGACATGCCTCATGACGGCCGTGCCCGGACCGGGGTCCCGGAGCCACGGGCACGCGAGGCCGACGCCGCCGACACCGGTTCACCGCCTCCGGTGCCGGAGGCGGTCACGAGCGAGCGGGCCCTGACGTTCGTGGGGGCGGCACTGACAGCGGTCTACCTGCCCGGTCCCGGGAATCAGGAGCTTCGGCTGGTGGAAACGGCCGGATGCGCCCGTTGCGAGTACGGGCTGCCGGAGCGTTTGCCGCTGTCCGGCGACTCACCCGCGGCGCATACCTTTCGCACCGGCCGGCCACTGTGGCTCACTTCCGAGGCGCTCGCCTCCTACTCCACGGGCGGGCCCACGCCCCCGCGGCCGGAGACGTCGCTCGCCGCACTGCCCCTCGGGACGGAGCGCGGTCGCCTTGGCTGCCTCGTCGTCGTGGGGGATTCGACGGACGGCTTCGAGCCCGAACAACGCCGCTTCCTGGAGCAGTACGCCGACGCGGTCCTCGCCGTGCTCCGGACAGGAACCGGCCGGCCCGCTCCGTCGCCGCTACTGAGTCCGGCCCTGCGGAGTCTGTGCGTCGGCTCCTTCGTCATCACGCCGGACACCGGCCTGATCGAGGCGGACGAGACGCTGCTCGAGCTGGCCGGCATCACGCCTGACGACTTCGACGGCAAGGCGGACACCCTGCTCGCGCATGCCCTCCCGGAGGACATGCACGCGCTGATGTCGGTCCTGGAACCCTCGACCGAGACGGTCGGCCGGCGGGAGCTGGAGTTCCGTGTCCGCCGCCCGACCGGTGAGATGCGCTGGCTGAGCCTGAGCTGCCAGGTGGTGGCCGGCTTCGACGGCCGGCCGGAGCAGGTACGGGGTGTGGTGACGGCGACCTCGGTCCTACGGCAGAGCGCCGACGACGTGTCCAGGATCCAGTGGCTGACTGCCGCACTCGACGATGCCGTAACGGTCCGTGACGTCAGCCGGGTGGTGGTCACCGCGCTGGGTGAGCCGCTGGGCGCCGACCGGGTGGCGCTCGCCGAGTTGCAGGACGACCGGCTCGCCGTCACCGTGCTCGATCCGCCCGAGCCCGCCGCCTGGCCGCAGTGGTGGCGTTCCGAGTGGCGTTCGGAGTGGCCCGACGCACCGGTCAGCGCCCTGCCCACCCTTCAGATGGCTCTGCGGGACGGACGTATGGATCTGTGGTCCGCCGGCGCGGCCCTCGAACCCGGACTCGCGGGCATCGGCGCCGGAGGTCTGGCCGTCCTGCCGCTCCCCGCCAAGGGCTGGGTCGCCGGCGTGTGCCTGGTCGGCTGGGACCAGCCGCACGAGTTCGTCCCCGAGGAGCGGTTCCTGCTGACCGCCACCGCGGCACTGGTGGGACAGGCACTCAAACGTGCGCGCGCACACGACGCCGAACAGGAGCTCGCGACGATGCTGCAGCGCAGTCTCCTGCCCCGGCGCCTGCCCGAGTTGCCCGGCGGGACGGCCGTCGCCCGCTATCTGCCCGCAAAGCGGGGGTTGCAGGTGGGCGGTGACTGGTACGACGTCATAGCCCTCTCCGAGGACCGGGTGGCGCTGGTCATCGGCGACGTGCAGGGACACAGCGCCGGAGCCGCGACGATCATGGGTCAGATGCGTACCGCGATCAGGGCGTACGCCGTGGAGGGCCATCCGCCCGACGTGGTCGTCTCGCACGCCAACCGGCTCCTCGTCGGTATGGAGACCGATCTGTTCGCCACCTGCTGCTATGCCGAGTTGGACATGGAGGAGGGCAACGCCCTGTTCGTACGGGCCGGGCACCTCGCACCGCTGGTGCGCCACCCCGACGGCAGGACCGAGGAGGTACAGGTCGAGGGCGGACTCCCGCTGGGCATCCTCGCGGACGCGGAGTTCCCCATGACCACCTGCGCGCTGGCCCCCGGCACGGTGATCGTCATGGTCACCGACGGCCTGGTCGAGGCCGTCGACCTGCCGCTGGACGAGGGCATGGACCGGACCCGCACCGCGCTCGCCGCGGCTGATCCGGCGGATCCGGGGGAAATGGCCGACGAACTGCTCGGCGAACTCGACCCTCGTGAGGACGACGTGGCGCTGTTGCTGCTGCGCTACGACGGCATGAAGACCCGACCGATACGGGCCGGCTGGGCGGTGTGGCGGCTGCCCGACGCCGTCATGCACGCACGCCGTTTCACCGCACGCGCGCTGCGTCGGTGGAAGGTCGAAGAAGTGACCGACACGGCGTTGCTGGTCGTGTCGGAACTGGTCACCAACGGCCTCGTGCACACTCAGGGCCCGGTCCGCGTCGACCTGATGCTGCGCGGAGACCGGGTGCGGGTCAGCGTGAGCGACTGCTCGCCGCGTGCCCCGGCCAAGCCGGTGATCGTGGACTGGGACGCGACCGGCGGCCGAGGTCTGCTGCTGGTCGAAGCGATGTCGGAGTCCTTCGGTTCCGTGCCGGTGGCCGGCGGCAAGCAGGTGTGGAGCGAGCTGGTCGTGCCGCACTGCGAGCAGGCTCACGTGGACTCGGGGCCCCGGACGGAGCGAGGGGGTCTGCCATGAGGACCCGTACACGGCAGGTCGTCGCGGTGCTCGTCGCGGGATTCATGACGACGTCCCTGGCCGCCTGCGAAGAACTGGAAGAGGAGAGGGGCAAGGACAGCTTCACCGTCGGCCTGCTGCTCCCGAGCCGAACCGTCCCCCGCTGGGAGCGGTCCGACAAGCCGCTGATCGAGAAGCGGCTGAAACAACTGTGCCCCCACTGCACCTTGGAGTACGCCAACGCCCAGAACGACGCGATGAGGCAGCGGCAACAGATGAGCTCCATGATCACCAAAGGGGTCAGGGTCCTCATCCTGGACGCCACCGACACCAGGGCACTGCGCTCCTCGATCCAGGAGGCGCACGAGTCGGATGTCCCGGTCGTCGCCTACGACCGGCTCGCCGAAGGCCCGATCTCGGGCTACGTCAGTTTCGACGGTGCGCAGGTCGGCAGGCTCCAGGGCGAGGCGCTCCTGAAGGCCATGGGTGACAAGGCGAACGGCGGAAACGTCGTCATGATGAACGGCGATCCGAGCAGCCCCAACGCGGATTGGTTCCGTAGCGGCGCACTGTCCGTCGTCTCCGGCAAGGTGAGGATCGGAAGGGCGTACGACACCCAGGGCTGGAGCATGGACAGCGCCCACGCCAACATGTCCGCCGCGATGGCGGCCCTGGGCCCGGACCGGATCGACGGCGTCCTGGCGGCCAACGACACCATCGCCGCGGGCGTCATCTCCGCTCTCAAGAGCGCCCGGGTCAAGCACCTTCCTCCCGTCACCGGCCAGGACGCCGACCTCGACGCCGTGCAGCGCATCGTCAGGGGCGAGCAGTACATGACGGTCTACAAACCCTTCAAGGCGGAGGCCGACGCGGCCGCCGCCATGGCCGTCGCCCTGGGACGCGGGGAGGACCTGCGCGGGATCGCCACGACGACGACCGACAGCCCCACCACCAGGCACATCCCCTCCGTCCTGCTCATGCCGAGGGCGGTGACGGTGGACAAGATCAAGACGACGCTCCTCAAGGACGGCATCTACAGGGTCGACGAGATCTGCACAGCCGAGCTCCGGCCCGCTTGCGAAAAGGCCGGACTCACCCGCTGAAGGGTCGGACTCACCCGCTGAAAGGCCGGACTCTCCCGCTGAGAGGACGAGTGGCGGGTACTCAGCGCACGGGAAAGCCGAAGGAGTACCCCTGCTGCTTCAGCCAGGGCAGGACCTCACGCAGGGCGGCCACGGTCTGGGAGCGGTCCCCGCCGGCGTCGTGGAAGAGGATGGTCGGGCCGTTGGAGATCTCGCTCTTGACGGTGGCGACGATGGCGCCGGTGCCGGGGTGTTCGAAGTCCTTGGAGTCGACGTTCCAGCCGAGCGGTCGCATGCCGTGGGAGGCGGCGAGGTGGCGGCTGTAGGGGGTGAAGGCGCCGCCCGGGGCGCGGTAGTACTCCGGCCGGACGCCCCCGGAGGCCTGGGTGATCATGCGTTCGGCGTCCAGGATCTGCTGGGACTGGTAGGCCTGGGACTTGGTGTCCATGGTGGTGTCGTGCGAGACGGTGTGGTCGCACAGCCGGTGCCCGGCGGCCACCACCGCCTTGACCAGGTCCGGGTGGGCCTGGGCCTGGGTGCCCACCATGCAGAAGGTGGCCTTCACGCCGTTGTCCCGCAGCACCTGGAGGACCTGCGGCGTCCACGTGGGGTCCGGTCCGTCGTCGATGGTGATGTTGACACCGCGGGCCCCGCGGTCCGAGGAATGGGCGATGTCCACCGACACCGGCTTCCCGCCCGGAGCCTTGGACCCGGCGTTCGGTGCGCCGGAGTGCGCCGAGCTGCCGGCCGGCGTGTGCTGCCCGTCGACGGGATTGGCCTGCGCGGTCCACAACGAGGTGGCGGCGGCCGCCGCCGTCACCCCGACCGCCGCCGCGAGAACCCGCCCGTGCCAACCCCGTCCCCCATGCCGCGACATGTCCGCCCCACTCCTCGTCGTCCTTGTGGATCTCGTGCACCCGTGAGGACGGTGATGGGCCGCCGGGGGATGCGTCCGTTACCGATCACGGACAATTCCGCGGGGATTCGGAGACAGAGCGGCGACACCACGCAGGGAAAGTCCTCCGAACGAGCGGCGGCGAGCCCGGCGTTGGTGACCCCGACCCCCTCCTCCGGTATGCGGCCCGGGCTACGGCTGACCTCGGTCCGAGCGGGCTCGCTGCTGACCGACTGTCAGCGCGAGTGCCGCCGGTCGCAGTCCGGGTGCGCTCGCGGTGAGGGTGACGCGACCCGGCCTCTTCGCGGGCGGGAGGATCGTGAGTGCCTGCCCGTGCCAGGTGTGGCGGCGTGGTTGTCGGAACCTGTCGACGTTGTGCGGATTGCCGTTGCCCACGGCGGCGAGCTCACCCGCGCCGTCGACCTGGAACATCACCTTGAGCGTCGCGTCGGGGACGAGACGGCCGTGGCTGTCGGTCACTTCGACGAGCACGTGCGCGAGGTCGTCTCGGCTCGTGGTGAGATCCGTGACGTCCGGAACGAGCCGCGACGCGGCCGGAGCGCCCACCGTCCCGAGCGTCGTTCGGCCGATCTCCTCACCGTCGCGGCCGGCGACCGCCGTCAACTCGCCGGGGGCGTACGGCACGGTGAACGTGGCCGTGGCACGCTCGGGAGTCGCGGCGCCGCCCGGGACCTCGGCACCGTTGAGCAGCAACCGCACACTGTCGCCCGGCGTGTAGACGTGAACCGTCATCGGGCGGCCGGGCTCGACGTCCCAGGTCCAGCTCGCCAACTCGTCGAAGTAGCCCCACCAGACGGCCACTTGCTCGGTCCCCGGCAGCGTCGGACGCTCCACCAGCATCTCCACCGGGCTGACGCCGGACACGGCCGCCCGCCAGTGGTTCTGCGGTTTGCGTCGGCCGGTCGACCATCCGGGCATGACGTCCTGGTCGCCGATGCCCGCGGCCGTCCCCTCGGGCGCCATCGGCGTCTTGCCGATCCCGGACTCTCCGAGACAGTCCCGACGCCGCGATACGCCGCCACCGGGGGCTCCGCGCCAGTCCTCGACGGCGTCGTGACCGACCCGCTTCTCCGCGCCGCCGTCGGGGCTTCGGCCGGACGATCGTGGGAGCTGGGGCATGCTGACAGGATGGGAGCCATGTCGAGGGAACCGCTGCTGGTCAGAGCCCGTGGGCTGTGGGAGGGCCTGGCCCAAGTGCCGGTGTCGTTCGCGCCGACGGGCGGTGTGGACGTGGTGGTCTCCCCGGAGTCCGGGATGTGCCCGGTCGGCTGGGTCGGAGTGGTCGCCCTGGGCGGATCGGCGATCGCGACCGTGCCGAGCGAGAGTGCCGCCGCGATCGTTCGCGACGCGGTGGCGGGTCTGCCGGTGGAAGACGTCGTGGATGGCGTTGCGGTCCGGGAGGTGCTGCCCGTGGCCCGGGTGCTGGGGCCGGCAGCGCTGGCGTACGTGTCTCCGGAGGCTTTCCGTCCGGTGGAAGCCGGTGCGTGGACGGTGGAGCAACTGCCGGCCAGTCACCCGGAACTGCGGCTTCTGGAGCGGGCGGCAGGTCGTGAGGACGCCGGCGAGGCCGCATTGGACGAGATCACGTCGCCCGTGTTCGTGGTCCGAGAGCACGGTCAGGTGGTTGCCGCTGCCGGGTATCGGGCCTGGCCGAGTCGGACCGCGCACGTCGGCGTGCTGACGGCGCCAGGAGCGCGAGGACGGGGGCTGGCCCGGGTGACGGGCTCGGCGACGGTCGCGCATGCCCTTGCTGCCGGGCTCCTGCCGCAATGGCGCGCCCGGCCTCCCGCCTCCCGGCGTGTTGCCGCCGTACTGGGTTTCGAGGAACTGGGCTTCCAACTCAGCGTTGAGATCGCCGGTTGAGATCGTCCGGAAGCGGTCGACGGCCGTTCTCGGGCCGCCCGTACCGGAGTCGCACGGCCGGCCTGGGCGACGACCCGCTCCTACGAGGGTGCGTTGTTCCGGCGCTGTTCCGCCGGTGCCGGGCCGGCCGCAGCGGGCGGTCGGCTCTGCGGTGGGTTGTCCGGAGCGGGACGCGGCCCGCCGCGTAGGGCCGAGGCGAGGGCGGAGACCAGCGCCATGCCCGCGGCGACGCTGAAGACGATGGCCAGTCCGTGGTGGAACGGGCCGGAGACCAGTTGCGGGAAGAAGGTGTGACCGGTCAGGGTGGCGTGCTGGGCCGCGGTGAGGTGGGTGAGGGTTCCACCGGATCCGAGCAGGTGCTCGATGGGGTTGTTGCCGAGGAACGTGGCGAACAACGTGCTCACAGGCGGCAGCGAAGCGGCATGCTCGGCGGTGCCGGCCGGTACGCCGTGCGCCTGGAGTCCGCTGCTGAGCGCCCCGGGCAGGGATGAGGCCAGTCCGGAGACCATCAGGGAGAAGAACACACCGATGGACAGGGCGGTGCCCGAGTTCTGGAACGTGGAGCGCATGCCCGAGGCGACGCCCCGGTACTCGGGCGGCACGCTGCCCATGATCGAGGACGTGTTCGGCGCGGAGAACATGCCCTGGCCCAGCCCGTTGAGCAGGAGCAGCGCCGCGAAGAGCCCGTAGTCGAAGTCGATGGGCAGCGCGAGCAGCCCGAGGAAGGAAACCGCGACGACGACCAGGCCGGTCGTGGAGAACATCCGGGCGCCGAACCGGTCCGACAGGTACCCCGACACAGGACCCGCGATCAGGAAGCCGAGCGTCAGCGGCAGCATGAAGATGCCCGCCCACAGCGGGGTGTCCTCGAACGCGTAGCCGTGCAGGGGCAGCCAGATGCCCTGCAGCCAGATGATGAGCATGAACTGCAGCCCGCCGCGTGCGATCGCGGTCAGCAGCGCCGCCAGATTGCCCGCGGCGAACGCCCGTATCTTGAACAGCGACAGGGTGAACATGGGGTCGGCGACGCGCGACTCGACGTAGCAGAAGAGCAGCAGCAGTACGACGCCGCCGATCAGGCCGCTGAGCACCCACGGATTTCCCCAGCCGGTGGCGTCGGAGCCGTAGGGCTGGATGCCGTAGGTGATGCCGGCCAGCAGGATTCCGGCGCCCGCGGCGAAGGTGATGTTGCCCAGCCAGTCGATGCGGCCGGGGCGCCCCGCCGCGGTCTCGCGCAGGCTCAGGTACGACCAGATGGTGCCGGTGATGCTGATCGGCACGCTCACCCAGAACACCGCGCGCCAGTCGACGGCGGCGAGGAGGCCACCGGCGAGGAGGCCGAGGAACTGGCCGGCGAGCGCGGTGATCTGGTTGATGCCGAGGGCCATGCCGCGCTGCCGGGTGGGGAAGGCGTCGGTGAGGATCGCGGCCGAGTTGGCGGTGAGCATGGAGCCGCCGAAGGCCTGCACGATGCGCCAGAGAATCAGCCACATCGCGCCGGCGCCGGCCCGGAAGGGGTCGAGGGACAGCGCGACGGAGGCACAGGCGAAGATGAGGAAACCGAGGTTGTAGATCTTGACCCGGCCGTACATGTCGCCGAGTCGGCCGAGGACGACGACGAGTACGGCCGACACCAGGAGATAGCCCAGGATCATCCAGAGCAGATAGCCGATGTTGCCGGGCGCGAGCGGGTCGAGCCCGATCCCGCGGAAGATCGCGGGCAGCGAGATGATCACGATGGAGGCGTCCATCGTGGCGATCAGTACGCCGAGCGTGGTGTTGGACAGGGCGACCCACTTGTAGCCGGGGCCCGCGGGGGTGTCCTTCCGACGCGTCCAGCGCGAGGTTTGCGCGGTCACAGCCGTTCCGCCAGTCGGTCGAGGAGGGGCAGGGCCGACGCGAGTGTCCCGCGCTCCTCCGGGGTGAACTCGTCGAGGACGGCCGAGAGCCGGTGTACGGACTCGGAGCGCCGCTCCGCCAGCATGGCCCGTCCCTCCTCGGTGATCGCCACGATGATCCGTCGCCCGTCCGCCGCGTCGGGGCCACGACCGACGAGCCCGCGCTGTTCGAGTACGGCGAGCGTGCTGGCCATCGCCTGTGGCCGTACGCGTTCCAGGTCGGCGAGGGATCCCGGGGAGCTGGGGCCGTCGGCGGCGAGCCGCGCGAGCACCGAAACGCCGGAGAGTGACACGTCTCCCACGGCGTGGGCCTGGCGCAGTCGCCGGGTCATACGTCCCACGGCGAGGCGCAGGTCGGAGGCGAGCCGGACGGTGTCGCTCGGTCCGTGGGTGTGATCGGTACCTGCTTCTATATCCACCTGCACAAGTACTAACAATAGGTTTATCAGTCTGGGCTGGCCAATCAAATGTTAGTAATGACCGGACGGGTGATCTTCGACGCGGCAGGGTGATCCCCGACGACGACACTCCGCTTCCCGTGTGCCGCACTGCCGCGGCGCACCCTCTGTCGCGCCCGAACGATTGAACGTACTCTGACAAGTCATAGAACTTCGGGCGTGATTGACTGGGGGAGCCGTCATGTCCTGGGACAACAACGGCCCGCGCGCCGGATTCGTCGTACCGCCGATGCCGAGCGCACCGCCGCCCGCTCCGGCTGACGGGCTGCGAGCGGCCGCGGTGGCACTGCTGAACCTGTGCGGACTGGGCCTGGGCTATGCGCTGGTGCGCCGGCGGGGACTCATGGCGCTGTGCTGGGTCGCGACCGCGCTGCTGCTCTTGATGGCCCTTCCCGCGGACCCGGACGGCGTCCCGGGCGCAGCCGTCGTCGTCTACCTGGTCTTCCTCGGTCTCGCGGCCGTTCATGGTGCGGTCGTGGGTCTGCGGACCCGTCTGGTGTGGCCGCCGCGCGCCTGGCTCGCGATCGCGCTCGGGGTCGTCCTTCTGGCCGTGCCGACCGGAGGCGTCGTCCTCTACGACGGCGCGCGTGACGAGGCCACCGAGGCGATGCTCATGGACCGGTTGGAGCGGGCGGACAAGCTCGTCCAGACCGCCGGCAAGCAGCCGTTCGCGACGGCGGAGGCCGACTACCGCCGGGCACTGGCGGTCTATCGGGGCCTGCGCGGCGACCATCCCGGTTCCCGCGCGGCCGCCCGGGTCCCCGACCGGCTCAAGACGTACTACGCCACAGTCGGTGCGCCCTTCGACCAGAAGAACTACTGCGACGCCATAGCGCCCTTGAAGTACCTGCGCACCGTACCCAGGACCATGGGCAAGCGGGAACTCGGAGCACTGTCCACGTGGCCCGACGATCGGCTGGCGACCTCGCTCTACGAGTGCGCGTCGCAGTCGCTCAGCGGTGGCGAGGCGGACTGGACCACGCACTTCAGCGATCTCCTGACGACGTTCCCGCGGTCCGCGTCGGCCGCGAAGGTGGAGCCGGCGGTCAAGACGGCGGTCGACAAGGCCGTGAAACAGGTGGCCGGCGGCGACCCCTGCACGGCCGTCCAGCACCTCAACAGCCTGGGTACCCAGGTCCGTGCGCTGCCGGGAGAAGAGGCGGGGGTGGCCGCGGACCTCGGCAAGGACGCCGACCGGGCCGACACGACCGCGGACTCGGGTACGTACGCCTGCGGAGTGGACCAGTACAAGCACGGGCGCTTCGACGAGGCCGTCACCACGATGAACGACTTCGTCAAGAACAATCCGCACCACACGAACCGAGCCCGCGCCCAGAAGATCGCCATCGCGGCGGAAATCGCCCAGACGGTGCCCGCCGCGGGCAAGAGACTGCCCACGACGGCATCCGGCGGCAGTATCTCCGTCACCGTCAAGAACGACAGCCCCGACGACATCACCGTGATGTACACGGGGCCGGTGACGGGAAGCTTCCCTCTCAAAGCCTGCGGGAGTTGCACGTCCTACTCCCTCACCAGCACGCTCGTGCGAGGCTTCACACCGTGCAACGACAGCGGGAAGAACTATCCGCAACGGACCATCCGACTGCCCGCGGGCACCACGTACTTCGCGCACAAGGCCCGGAGCGGAACCGGGAAGTCCCCGGCCTCGGACACGGCCAAGCTGAGGTCCGGCTACATCTACACCGAGTGCGCCTACACGACGAGCTTCGGCTACTGACGCCTCCGTGTGTGGGATGGTCGTTGCCCCGACTCGGAGACTGATCGCAAGGAGAGGGGCATCGTGGCGGACGAGCAGAGCGAGGTACCGGACAGCACCGCGGTGCGCGTCGCCCTCTGGCGGGCGATGCACGTGCGGGTCGACTCGCCGCCCCACGTGATCGAGGACGAGATCGGGCTGCGACTGGCGGCACCTGATGAGGGATGGCGGCTCCGCCCGGACATGGACCCGCGGGGCACCAGCGGGTTCCGGGCGGCCATCGTGGCCCGAGCTCGATTCATCGAGAACCTGGTGGCCGAGCAGGTCGGCCACGGCGTCGCCCAGTACGTCGTGCTGGGCGCCGGTCTGGACACCTTCGCCCAGCGCAGGCCCGAGATCGCCGCCCGCCTGAGCGTGTTCGAGATCGACCAGCCGGGCACCCAGGCCTGGAAGCGCCGACGCCTGATCGAACTCGGCTACGGGATCCCCGACTGGCTGCGACTGGTGCCGGTCGACTTCGAGGCGGGGGCGGACTGGTGGGATCAGCTGTCCGACGCCGGCTTCGATCCCGGCCGGCCGACGGTCGTCGCCTGCACCGGCGTCACCATGTACCTCACCAAAGACGCCACCGCGGCGACCCTGCGGCGGCTCGCCCTGCTCGCCCCCGGCTCGACGCTCGCCATGACCTTCATGCTTCCGGCCGAACTCGTCGATGACGCCGACCGCCCCGCACTCGAGGCGACCAAGCCACAGGCGCAAGCGGCCGGAACGCCGTTCAGCAGCTTCTACGCCCCGCAGGAGATGCTGGCGATGGCCCGTGACGCCGGCTTCAAGGGCGTCCACCACGTGTCGGGAACCGTCCTCGCCGAACGCTACTTCGCCGATCGGACCGACGGCCTTCGCCCGTCGAGCGGAGAAGATCTGTTGCTGGCGACTACCTGACGGGTGTTCGCATGGCAGGTGACGTGAGTTTCGAGCCCGATCTCTACCGAGGTACGGCCGATTACTACGACCGGTTCCGGCTTCCCTACCCCGACGCGATGATCGCCGATCTCGTACGCCGGGCGGCCCCCTCGGGGCATGGGCGCCTGCTCGACCTGGCATGCGGCACCGGCCAACTCGCCTTCCCGCTGCGCGGCTCGTACGCGGAGGTGTGGTGCGTGGACGCCGAACCCGGCATGACCGAAGTGGTCCGCGCCAAGGCGATCGCCGTCGGCGCGGCCCACATCCGTACGATCACCGTCGGCGCCGAGGATCTGCCGGCCGGGCCGGACAGCTTCGAGTCGATCGTCATCGGCAATGCCTTCCACCGGCTCCGCCGCGCCGCGGTCGCCGGACTCGCCCACAGCTGGCTCAGGCCCGGTGGCTGCCTCGCACTGTGCTGGTCCACCTCCCCCTGGGCGGGTTCCCAGGACTGGCAGCGGGCGCTCGCCGGCGTGCTGCGCACATGGCAGAACGCCCTCGGCGCGGCCGGACGCGTTCCGCCCGGCTGGGACCAGCCGAGGCAGCGGGACCCTGACCACGACGTGTTGTCCCGTGCCGGGTTCCAGCCCGCCGGACGCCACGAGTTCTCGGTCGAGCACCACTGGACGATCCGTGAACTCGCCGGACACATCCGGTCGACATCGTTCCTGCCACCGCCGGTGCTCGCGGACCACGCCGCCGCCTTCGACGCCGACCTCACCGCCGAACTCAGCCGCCACACGGCCGACGACCGCCTCACCGAGACGGTCGGTTTCGCCTACGAACTGGCCCGCAAGCCGGCACGGGCGTGAAAGCCGGCGGGCGACGGTGGTGGGTTGTGGGTTGCTTCAGGATGGCATCGGCTCGTCGAGGAGGATGCGGGCGAGACCGCGCAGCTCGTCGTCGTCCTTCCACGTGACGCGACGCGGAGAGGTGGCACAGAGCTCCAGCAGGGGCCGCAGCTCCGGCGGGGTGGTCGCGAGGGCGCCGGCTGTCCGCATGCCGGCAAGGACGCGCAGGGCATCACGGCGGTCGTACCAGGCGGTGTCGTCCGACGCGTAGGTGGTGGTGGGCGCGGCCCATGTGAGGAGGAAGGGGAGCACGGGCCGCGGGTTGCCGGTGATGCGCCAGTAGGCGTCGGCGGCCTGCGAACGGCCGTACTCCCGTGGGTCGTTGAGCAACGCGATGACCTCCGGCGCGAGTGGCGCACCGAGCGGGCCCAGCCGCCCGACGGCAGGGAGGATGCCGGGCGGGGACTGCGTACGCAGCAGGTCGCGCAGGGTCTCGACGGCCGGTTCGGCATTCCCGGTGATCAGGGCCCTGGAAACGGCGGCCTCCGCGTGCACGTCGTGCCGCGCCGTGGGGTTCACGGTGGCCAGCAGGTCGGTGGTCTCGGCGTCGTGCCGGACGGGCCGAGTTCCCCCAGCAGACGGGCGGCCGCGACGGTGGGGTGCTCGCGCAGGGCCTGCTTGAGCTGGGGGAGGTGCGCGGCGGCCAGGTCGGGTCCGAGGGCGTCGAGCAGCTCCGCACCGCCGCGGGCGATCAGCTCGGGAAGCACCGGGTGCAGGCGGGGCAGGGCCTCGTCACGGTGGTGGGTGAGGAACGTGGCGAGGACCGGTCCGCTGAGGTTGCCAGGCTGTTCGAGCAGGCGCAGGTCGCCGCAGCCCGCCAGCGCCAGGCGCGCGCACTCGACCACTTCGGCGCGGGCCAGGGCCCGTTGGGCTGCCCGGATCGTCCGCTCCCGCCCCGTGGAGCGGGGTCGGACGATTTCCGGGCCGTCGGTGACCGTGGCAGCGGCGCTGTGCGGGACAACGGCACGGTCGTCGTCCGCGCCTTCGACGTCGACCCACAGGAGCCCGTGCCCCTTCCCGCGGCTCGACTCGCGGCCGGCGACGCCGGGAGCGTACGGGGAGCCGGCCGCGTAGTCCTGCTCGTCACCGGCGGCCTCGGCGAGCAGCAGGTCGCGGACGCGGCTGCCGGGGTCCCCGGCCCGGGGCATCAGGCCCGCGATCGCGCGCACGATCGAGGAGCGCTCGGCGCCGTCCTGGTGCAGGGGCAGTGCCTCGGCAAGCGCCGCCACGCACTGTGCCTCACGGTCCCGCCACCGCTGATCGACTTGTCCGACCAGGCGGGAGCCCCATCGGTGGGTGTCACCGGCCGCGATCCATGCGCGCGCGACGCTCAGCGCGCCCTCCGGATCCTCGGTCAGGAGCTCGTTCTCGCGGTCGCGACGACCGCCATCAGGGCCGCGGGATACGGAGGTTCGGCCCGGTCCAGGCCCGACAGCGCGGCAGCCAGGCGGACTTCCCGATCGCGGTCGTCAAGGGCCGTGGCCTCGCGGTCCCGTACGGTCGCTGGATCAGGATCGAGCAGCGCGAGGGCGGTAAGGGCGTCGGCCCGAGTCAAGGCGGACGGATCGCTCTCGTGAAGGTCCGCGAGCGTGCGGACCACGGCAGGGTCGGCCGGACGCGTCCCGACGTACGCCAGCCGGATCGCGGCCTGC
The DNA here is from genome assembly GCF_019091445.1 of Streptomyces sp. GbtcB7. NCBI lineage: Bacteria > Bacillati > Actinomycetota > Actinomycetes > Kitasatosporales > Streptomycetaceae > Streptomyces > Streptomyces sp. GbtcB7. The sequence goes on along the minus strand of NZ_JAGXJM010000016.1, from coordinate 146,646 downwards.
CGCACGAAGGGATCGGGGTCGGTCAAACACCCCATCAGCAGCGGAAGTTCGGCCAGGACCGCCGCGCGAACCCGCCCACCGAGGGACTCCGGCGCGGGCACTCCCCGCTCATCGAGCTCGGCGAGCCCGGTCAGCACTTCCAGGAGAGCTTCTCGATGCCCTCCGTCTCCGGGGACTCTTCCGCGTACCGGACGCGGATCATCTCCGGAACGTCGCCGGCCGGCCCATAGGCATGCTCAAGGGCCGCCCAGTCCACCTCGTTCAGCTCTTCGGGCGCGCGCACGACCGCACCCTACCGACCCCGGCGGCGACCTCGGGGGCGGGCATCGTCGACGGACGGGGCAGGGGACGCAGTAGAGTGGTCGAACGGGCGCGCGGGGCGCCTCCGGGTCCGCGGTAAGGGCAGAGCCCACCTGGTGTACACGAGCGCGTCATGATGGCCTACCGTCCTTCGGCCGGTTCGGCGGACCACCGGTTCACCGAAGGAGTCTCCGTGCCGACCACACCAAAGACCGTGCCCCTGCCCGAGCGCGCCAGTCTGGAACAGCTCAAGAAGCGGGCGAAGGACTTGCGGCGGGCCGTGCGCTCCCAGCAGCCCACCGCCTTGGCGCTCGTCGCGCGGCACGCGCCTGAGAGTCGGGATCCGCTGGTCGAATTCAACCTCGACACCGCGCAGTTGGTGATCGCCCGCCTGCATGGATTCCCGAGTTGGCCGCGCCTGCGGCAGCACCTCGCCGCGCATCCCGGGGCGCTCGGTGACCAACGGCGCTCCGGCGCTCGTAGGGTGGAGGAATTCTACCGTCTGCGGACCGGGTGGGCCTCCACGGCGGACGTACGCCGCTGCGCCGCGGCCGCGACGCGTGCGCATCCCGATCCGGCCGACTGGCAGCCGTTGCTCACCGCGCGCCGCAACGGCGTCAGGGTGATCGCATTCGGCTCGCCGGACGGAGTGGTGTTCGCGGAACTCACTCCGAAGCGGGTCACGTTGTCCCAGCCCGGCGTGGGCGCGTCGGCCGGCGAAGGAGCGTCGGTGACGTTCCACACGGAGTTCGGCACCATCGCGGGTGTTGTCGCACCCGAGGTCGGCAGCCTGGTCGTGGAACGGCCCGCGGACCGGCGCCCGCTGGGATGGACGTTGGTCGCCGACGGTGTGTTCGTGGCTCCCAACGCGTTCCTCGTCGACTCCACCGGCCTCGTTCTGCGGACCAACGGCAGCCCGAAGGGCGAGATCGTGCCCGTCGCGGCACTGCCGGAGCGCGCGACCGCCGTCGTGGACCGGCCCGCACCGGCCGTCGAGGACCCCGCGCTCGCCACCGAGGATCTGACCACGGTTCTCGCGGCGGCCGACGCACCTCCGATCGTCGATCCGGAGCAGTGGCGACCCGGTGCTCACGTCGATCTCACACCGCACGAACGAGTCCGGCTCGGCCGCTACGGCAAGCTGCTCGTCTGGCACACCACCGGTGACCGGGCGAGTGCCGAGGACCCGTTCGTGTTCGACTTCACTCCTCAACAGGGTCCGGTTCGGGACTTCGCCGTGGTCGGAAAGGACATCGCGGCCACCCGGATGTACTACGACTTCGCGGACGGCGCCAGCGGCACCATCGCCGTGGTGGGCCTGGTGGAAGACGCCCACATCGCCTCGGTCGTCCTGCGCCGCGACGGCATGCCCGACCTGGCGGCACGAATCACCGGAGGGACGTTCCTCATCGCCGGGCCCGACCTCACCGACCTGCCGGAGCGCGGCCCCGTCACGGCCGTCCTGGTCGCCCTGGACCACTCCGGAAACGTACGCGAAGAGCTTCCCTACCAGGAGCAGGACTGACGCGACCGCATGGGAAGGACGTGGACGAGAACGCGCAGGTGCGACGCGTGGACGCCGTAAAGGGGGCGTGACGGAGCACTCGGGCAGCGTGCCATTACTTCCCCCCGCGCCCCTTATGCCTTCTATGCCCGTTCGCCTAGCGTGGTGGCGCACGACCACCGCCGGGTTCGGACAGCCGACGCGGGGGCGGTCGGCGTGAACAGGGGGTGGGGACGATCAACAGCGGAATGGCACGTCCACGGGGCCGGCGCTCTCGGGCGCGCGGGATTCTGGGATTCGTCGCGGCCGTCTGCGCGGTGCTCATGCTGAGCACGGCGCCGGCACAGGCCGCGCAGCACCAGGACGCCAACGAGTACGCGATATGGAACTTCCACGGCGCCAAGGGGTTCTGGAACATCGACCAGCGGGTGCAGATCACACAGAAGGCGAACCACTCGTACTGGGCCATGATGTGGGACTTCACGGCCACACCGGGCAACGGCGGGTACATGGGCCTGCAGACCGACGGGACGCGCTTCAACCACACGACCGGTGAGACGGCGATCTTCTCGCTGTGGAACGCCAACGCCAGCAGGGGGAGTTGCGGGCCGTTCGGCGGCGAGGGAACGGGACTCAGTTGCCGGCTCGCTTATGCCATCGACCGGCAGACCGACTACCGGCTCCGGGTGTGGCGCCTGAACGCGGACGCGGGAGGGCAGTGGTGGGGCGCGTGGATCCGGAACATGAAGACAGGCGTCGACACCGCCATCGGAAGTCTCCGGGTGCCGCGCAACCAGACCCTGCTCGGCGTCCCGTCCAACTTCAGCGAGTACTTCGGCACCGCCGTCGCCTGCGACAAGGTGCCCCGGTCGGTCGCCTACTTCACCCAGCCCGCGGCGAACGCACAGGGCAACGGCTCCTACCGATACGGCTCCACGTACGAACGGTCGACCCGCGGCCGTTGCACGGGCGGAAACGTGCAGTTGGTCGACCTGGGGTGGACGAAGGCCGCCAAGGTGACACTCGGCGGACGGTGACATCAGGCTCGGGCGCCCCCTGTGGCCCATCGCGAACCGACCGGAGCCTATTCTCAATTCGGGGGGAGCGGTTCGGCCACTTGCGAGGGACGTGTTGAGGGAGTTGACCCTGGTCGGACCGGAGGTCCGCGATCGGTTCGTCGTTCGGTTCGGGCCCGACGTGCTGGGCTGGTGTGATGAGTTGCCGGTCGTAGTCGGCCGGCTCGCCGCTCGCTGGGATCTGGAGCTCGTGGGGGCGGGTGGGGGAGGCACATCGAGGGTGTTCCGGTGTCTGCGGCGCGAGGACGGCAGCCCTGTGTGGCTGAAGCTCACGCCGGACCCCGTGATCGCCACCGAGGAAGCCGAAGCTCTGCGCGCATGGGCGGGGACGCCATCGGTTGTCACCATGTTGGCGCAGGAGCTTGGTGAGGGAGCCCTGCTGCTGGAGAGCGTGGAGCCGGGCGTGCCGGTGAGGGAGCTCGCGTGGCGGTTGCCCGAGGTCGCTGTGCTCCTTCGGGAGCTGCGGGCGCCTGCTCCCACACCGGCGCAGCGTTCGGTGTTGCGGCCCTTGTCACATCGGATCGGATTCCTCTTCGACTTGACCAGCCGCAGGTTGGCCGGGGCCGGGGGGAGCGGACTGTTTGACTCGGCCCTGCTCGCTCGAGCCCGAACGGCAGCCCTGGAACTGGCCGCCAGTGGCCCCGTGGGACTTGTGCATGGCGATCTTCATCCGGCCAACGTGCTGTCCGGTCCGGGCGCGGGCATGGTGGCGATCGATCCACGGCCCGCATGGGGCGATCCCGACTTCGACACGGTGGACTGGGTGCTGGATGGAGTTGTGGAGCGGGTGGAGTTGGAGCGGAGGATCGAAGAGCTGTCGGTGCTGGTTCCGGGGCTGTCTCCCGATCGTGTCCTGGGCTGGTGCCGGGCCCTCGCCGTCCTCATCGCGGTCCCCAGGATCTGTGAGCGGCGGAACGACTCGGAGACTGAATTCCTTGTGAGGCTGGCTCGCAGCTGACCGGGTGACCTGGGGCAGTCGATGGCCCCGTGCCCGTCGGTGGGCACGGGGCTGTGCGGGGGGATGGAGCTACAGGGCGGTCGCGGCGCTGTGCAGGTTCTTGGCGGCCAGGGCGAGTCCCTCGGTCTGGGAGTAGGCGGCGTCCTCGTGTTCGATGTTTACTGCCATGTCCGGGTCGATCTCGGCGAGGGCGCGCAGGAACTCGGTCCAGTAGGCGATGTCGTGTCCGGCGCCGACGGCGACGAACTTCCACGCGGGGTTCTCGGGCCAGGCGTTGCACCAGAATCCGTAGCCGGTGGGCACCTTGCCCGGCGCGTGGGCGGGTACGCGGGTGAACGAGGTGTCCAGCACGCCACGGATGTCGGCGCCGGGGCAGAGGGTCGCGTCCTTGGCCGCGGCGTGGAACACGAGCGGGCCCAGCCACTTGATGCAGGCGACGACGTCCATGCCCTGCCACATCAGGTGTGAGGGGTCCATCTCCGCGCCCACGTTCGTTGCGCCGGTCTCGTCGACGAGCCGTTTCAGGGTGACCGGGGAGAAGACCAGGTTGTGCGGGTGCATCTCGATGGCGACCCGGACGTCGTTCTCCCGGGCCAGCGCGTCGATCTCCTTCCAGAACTCGACGGCCACGCCCCACTGGTAGTCCAGGACGTCCATGTAGACGCCGTCCCAGGGGTTGACGACCCAGGACGGGTACGTGGCGTCGGGGTCGGAGCCCGGGGTGCCGGACATGGTGACCACGTGCCTCACACCGAGCAGGCCGGCGAGGCGGATGGTGCGGCGCAGGTCGTCGGCGTGTTTCGGGCCGACGCCGGGGAGCGGGTTGAGCGGGTTGCCGTTGCAGTTGAGGCCGGTCAGCTCCATCCCGCGGTCGGCGAAGGTCGCCAGGTACTCCTCGCGTGCGGTGGCCGAGGACAGCAGCAGGTCGACCGGGCAGTGCGGGGACGGAATGAAGCCGCCGGTGTTGACCTCCACGGAGGTAAGGCCGTTCTCCTTGAGGATGTCGAGGGCCTCGGTGAGAGGCCGGTCGTGCAGACAGGCGGTGTAGGCGCCGAGCTTGAGGGCCATGTGTGTGCTCCTTGGACGCGGGTGGGGGCAGGCGGTCAGGCGGCGGGCGGGACCGTGACGGCGGTGCCACCGCCCAGGGAGGATTCGACGACGGCCCGGATGATCTCCATGGTCCGCAGTGCGTCGGCGAAGGTGGCGCAGGCCGGCAGCGGCTCGGCGACGTCGGCGGCCTGGTCGAGGAAGGCCCGGGCCTGGTAGGTGAAGTTGTCGGCGTTGCTGGCGCCCACACCCGGTGCTTCCATCGGGACCCCGCCCGCGAAGTACGGCAGTTGCGGGCCGGCGATGATCTGGCGCGCGCCTCGGGTACGAGCCTCGGGCTGGGCGTCGTCGAAGAGGTACTCGGCGGGCCGGTGCTGGTCGAACGCGGCGCGGCCAGCGACGCCCAGGATGTCGAAGGACAGCCCGTTGGGCAGGCCGAAGCCGGTGCGTGTCACCGAGAACGTGCCGATGAGACCGGACTCGAAGCGGGCGGTGAAGGACGCGGTGTCCTCGTTCTCGACCTCGCCGAACTCGTCGGAGACGGGAGCCGCGTTGTGCCCGACGACCGCGCCCAGCGGCAGGGGCCGCTTGGGGATCTGCGTCGACAGCACGGCACCGGAGACCGAGGCGATGGGACCGGCGACGTACTCGGCGGCGTCGATGACGTGTGAGCCGATGTCCCCGAGCGCACCGGAACCGAGGCCGCCCTTGAACCGCCAGCTCAGCGGCCCGTTCGGGTCGGTTGCGTAGTCGCACCAGTAGCGGCCGCTGAACAGGGTCGGGTCGCCCAGCTCGCCGCGCCGGACGTGCTCGCGGATGGCGGCGATGGCGGGGGAGCGGCGGAAGGTGTACCCGACGGCGGTCACGACATCGGCGGAGCGCTCCAACTCGGCCATGGCGCGGGCGTCTTCCAGCGAACCGGCGAGCGGCTTCTCGCACAGTACGTGCTTGCCCGCGGCGACCAGTGCCTCGGCGATCGGTCGGTGCAGCGCGTTGCCGACGACGATGCTGACGGCGTCGATCGTCGGGTCCTCGGCGACGGCCTCCCAGCTCGGCAGTGCCTTCTCGAAGCCGTAGCGGCGGGCGGCGTCCTCACCGAGTTCGATGTTGGCATCGGCGATCGCGGCCAGCCGGACCGGCGGCAGACCGGCACCGAAGACCGTGTTGACGTTGCGGTAACCGGCGGCGTGGCTGCGGCCTGCCATACCGGCGCCGATCACCGCGACAGACAGGGGCTTGGCGGACGTGGTCATGGGGGGGCCTCTCTCAAGGAAGGTTCACAAGGAAGGAAGGTCGGCCCGCACCCGGGACGTCCGTGCCGGGGCGGCCGTGGTCCGTCAGGACCAGGTGGCCAGGTACTCGTCGATTTTCTTCCGCATGAAGACGGAGGACTCCTTGGCGCGTTCTTCCCAGGCGAAGACACAGGCCGTGAGGGTGCCGTCGAAGCCGTTGGCGCGCAGCTCGCGGAAGAGTTCGTCGAAGTCGACCTCGCCCTGGCCGATGTCGAGGTGCTGATGGATCCGGGCCGACGTGCCGGGCGGGTTGAGGATGTAGCGGTTGCCGGAGGACGCGGTGTGGTCCAGGGCGTCGGCGAGGTGGACGTGGGTGAGCAGGTCGCCGGCGTGCTTGATGATGCCGGGAGCGTCGTTGCCGATGTGGAAGGTGTGCGGGGCGCAGTACAGGAAGCTGACGTTCGGGTGGTTGATGCCGCGGATCAGGTTGATCGCGTCGTGGCCGTTCTCGATGAAGTCGTCGGGGTGCGGCTCCAGGGTGAGGCGGATGCCCTCCTGCTCCAGGAGCGGCAGCAGGTCGTCCATCGACTTCCAGAACTGGGCCTCGCTGCGGTCCGGATCCTCGGGCCGGCCGTTGAGCTCGGAGATCATGCTGTCCACGCCGAGATCGGCGGTGATCCGGATGGCGCGCTTCCAGTAGCGGACGGCGGCCTGCCGGGCGTCCTCGTCCGGTCCCGACCAGCGGAACAGGGGCAGGACGGACGAGACGCCGACGCCCGCCGAGTCCAGCGCCTTGCGGAACTTCCGTACGGTCGCGTCGTCGACGCGCGGGTGCCGGAAGAAGGGGATGAAGTCCTCCCGGGGAGAGAGTTCGATCCACTCGTAGCCCAACTCCGCGACCACAGCGGGCAGTTCGAGGAGCGGAACGTTGCGGATCATGTAGGGGTCGAGGGCGATCTTCACGAGAGTGTGCCTTCCGGTCACGGGGAGACGGTGGATCGTTGGGGCAGGACGTCCTCGGTCCAGCGGCGGTGCCCGGCGGTGCCCGGCGGTGCCCGGCGGTGCCCGGCGGTGCCCGGCGGTGCCCGGCGGTGCCCGGAGGTGGGCGGAGGTGGGTGGACCGCCTTGTGCACCGGGATGCCGTCACGTCATGTCCGACCTGCGCGTGGGGCCTTTACGTGCCCGAACGAGATCTCGTTCTTGGCGCCCGGGGGAGGACGCGTGTCACAGGGCGCTGGGCGGTCCGGCCGTCGGTCGGCTTGGGGCCGGGGGCCGGCGGTGTGGTCACCGCCGGCTCAGCCTGCTGGGTCATGGTCTTCACCGGGTGCCCTTCGCGGCGAAGGAGGCGACGGTGTCGACGTTGGACTTGTCGACGAAGGCCGGGCCGGTCAGGATCGGCTGCTCGCCGCCGCCGCTGTAGTTGCCGTTCGTCTTGTAGAGCCACAGCGAGTCGACGGCGAGGTAGCCCTGGAGGTAGGGCTGCTGGTCGACGGCGAACTGGATGCTGCCCTTCTCGATGGCGGAGATGAGGTCCTTGTTGAGGTCGAAGGTCGCGACCTTCGCCTTGCTGCCGGCCTCGGACGTCGCCTGCGCGGCTGTCAGCGCGAACGGGGCGCCGAGTGTGACGACCTCGTCGATGGACTTGTCCTGCGCGAGCTTGGCGGTGATCGTCGACTTCACGGACGGCATGTCGGTGCCGTTGACGTAGAGGTTGTCGGTCTTGCCGCTGAAGGTCTTCTTCACACCGGCGCAGCGCTGTTCCAGGTTGACGTCCCCCTGGGCCTGCACGACGCACAGGGTGTGCTTGGCGCCGGTGTCGTTGAGCTTGGTGCCGAGCGCCTGGCCGGAGACGGACTCGTCCTGACCGAAGAACGACAGCAGGCCCTGCTTCTTCCATTCGGACAGGCCGGCGTTGAAGCCGACGACCGGGATGCCGGCCGCCTCGGCCTTGGCGACCACGGCCTTCATGGCGTCGGGCTTGGCGAGGGTGACCGCGATGCCGTCGACCTTCTGGTCGATCGCGTTCTGCACGAGGTTGGCCTGGTCGGCGGCGGTCTCGTCGTTGGAGTAGATGAGCTTGACGTTGTCCTTGGCGGCGGCGGCCTCGGCGCCCTTGCGGATGGTGTCCCAGAAGGTGTCGCCGGAGGGCGCGTGGGTGACCATCGCGATCGTCATACGGGGGGTGTCGGCCTTGCCGGCCGACACCGCGGCCCCGCTCTCCGCGGCCTTCTTCCCGCCGAAGCTGCTGGAACAGCCGGCGAGGGTGAGAGCGGCCGCGGCGGCCACCGCCACGGCGGGGGCGATTCTGCGGAATCGGGGAGAACCGGGAAGGGATGTGTGGCTCATGGCGCGTGCACCTCGCTGTGCAAGTGAGAGGGAGTGACGGGCAGTGGGCTGTGGATTCGCGGCTGCTGGATGGGGCCGGGGAGGTCGCGGCGGCCTCGGTCGGGGCGCGGTGCGCGGGAGAGGCCTGCTGCATTGGGTGCGGCGGGGCTCAGAAGCGGGTGGGGTGCCCGGAAGCTGTTGGCAGCCGGACACAGGCCCTCGACCCGGTGGAGTCGGTGGCTTTGGGTGCGATGACCGTCCCGGGGTCGAGACGGTGCGGTGGCTTGGGGAACTCGGTCTGCAGGATGGTGACGCGGCCGGGCTCGGAATGCCGGGAGCCGTGGCGGTCCGAGCTGACTTCGTTGGAACGTCAGGACAATTTAAAGCGCTTTAAGTTCTGGTACTATCGGCTCGTTTCGTGAACGTGTCAAGGGTGTTGCCCGAGGAGATCTGCCGGGAGGTGCGAGTGGACGATGACGCTTCCGCGAGTCGCAGGGACGGCGCGAGCAAACGCCCCCGACTGGAGGACGTGGCCGCCCGCGTGGGCGTGTCCACCGCGTCCGTCTCCCTGGTGCTGCGTGGTGTGCCCGGCCCCAGCGAGCGCACCCGGCAACGCGTCCTGAAGGCCGCCGCCGAGCTCGGTTACCAGGTGGACCGCACCGCCAGTCTGCTGGCCAGCAGGCGCACCCGGCTGCTCGGTGTCATGGTCGACATCCACAGCCCCTTCCACGCGGATCTGGTCGAGCACCTCCACACGGCCGCCGAGGAGGTCGGCTACGACCTCGTCCTCAGCACCCAGACCCGCACCCGCGACGAACACACCGCCGTCGAGACGCTGCTGGCCTTCCGCAGCGAGGCCCTGATCCTGCTCGGCCCGACCGCCTCAGGGGACGCACTCGCCGCGCTGGACCGCAAGGCTCCCGTCATCGCCGTCGGCCGCCGGATCGCCGACGCCGACCTCGATGTCGTCCGCTCGGCCGACGACGACGGGGTCGGCCAGGTGGTCGACCACCTGGTGGAGCTCGGCCACCGCGCGATCACCTACGTCGACGGCGGCAAGGGTGTCATCGCCACCGACCGTCGCCGCGGCTACCGCGCCGCTATGCGCCGTCACGGCCTGGACGCGCACATCCGGGTTCTGCGCGGCGACAACACCGAGGCGGCCGGCGAACGTGCCGCCCGCCAGCTGCTCGACGGCGCCGAACTCCCCACCGCCATCGTCACGTTCAACGACCAGTCCGCCATCGGCGTCCTGGCCGCTCTGTCCCGTGCCGGGGTCGCCGTCCCGGGCGAGGTGTCCGTGGTCGGCTACGACGACGACGCCCTCTCCCGCCTGAGCTGTTTCAATCTGACCACGGTCAGCCAGAGCGCCCGTGAACAGGCCCGGCATGCGGTGGTCGCCGCCGTCGAGCGCCTGGACCAGGGCCGCACCGAGTCCCGCGAGGTCGTACTGACCCCACGGCTCGTTCTGCGTGGCACGACCGCGGAGCGCGTCTGACAGGCGTTTTGGGGCCACCGCCTGCACGCGGGCGCGGTGCGAAGAGGAGGCGTGGCCTACGGGGAGTGGCACCGCGAGGCGGACCTCCCTCGCGGAGTCGGCGGCCTTGCGGTGCGGGTCGGCGTCAGGCGGCCGGTCGCACCAGGCCCGACTCGTAGGCGAAGGCCACCGCCTGCACGCGGGCGCGGGCGCCGATCTTGGCGAGGATGTGGCTGACGTGTGACTTGACGGTGGTCGGCGCGATGGACAGCCGCGCGGCGATCTCGGCGTTGGACCAGCCGGAGGCGACGGCGGTGAGGACGTCGCGTTCCCGCTCGGTGAGCATGTCGAGCCCTGTTTCCTGCTCGGTGGTGCGGGCCGGGCGTTCCTGGCGGACGGCGTCGATGAGCGCGCGGGTGACGCTGGGCGTGGTGACGGCGTCTCCGGCGGCCACGATACGGACGGCCGCGGTCAGTTCGTCGGGGGTTGCGTCCTGGGGGAGGAACCCACTGGCTCCGGCGCGCAGTGCCGCGTAGGCGTACCCCTCGTGGCTGCTGGAGGTCAGGACCAGTACGCGCGGGGGGCGCCGGCCGGCTCTGACGGGCTCGGGCGCCGGAAGTGGGGTGAGGGGGCGGGTGATGCGGCGGATGGCCTCGACGCCGTTCGGATCGGCTGCGTGGTCGCCCATCACGACGACGTCGGGACCGAGCGCGGCACTCATGCGGACAGCCTCGGTGCCACTCGTCGCCCCGCCGACGACGGTCAGGTCGGGTTCGGCCGCCAGAAGCACGTGCAGACCGAGCCGGTGCAGGGACTGGCTGTGCACGACGAGTACGGAGGTCATGACGGGCGCCCTTCGTGAGGGTGGGGGCGGCTGCCGACGTGGGTCGGGTGTCCGCCACCGCACTCCCTGTGAACGAAACGGTTTCGTTCACTTCGGTGCCATCAGCGTAGCTCCGGTGCTATCGAAACGGCATCGTTTTCTTTGTGGTCTCGGTCACTTCTCGACCCGCGGGGCGTCAGTCGCCCGCGGAGTGGCCTTGCATGACCATGCGGGATGTTGCATAATCTTGCCATGTCCAAGGTCCTCACTTCCCTCCCCACCGGCGAGCGCGTCGGCATTGCCTTCTCCGGCGGGCTCGACACTTCGGTCGCCGTCGCCTGGATGCGCGACAAGGGTGCCGTGCCGTGCACGTACACCGCCGACATCGGTCAGTACGACGAGCCCGACATCGCGTCCGTGCCCGGCCGTGCCACCGCGTACGGCGCCGAGATCACCCGGCTCGTCGACTGCCGTGCCGCGCTGGTCGAGGAGGGGCTGGCCGCGCTCGCCTGCGGCGCGTTCCACATCAGGTCGGGCGGGCGCCCGTACTTCAACACCACACCGCTGGGGCGTGCCGTGACCGGCACGCTGCTGGTGCGGGCCATGCTCGAGGACGGGGTGCAGATCTGGGGCGACGGCTCCACGTTCAAGGGCAATGACATCGAGCGATTCTACCGGTACGGGCTGCTCGCCAACCCGCACCTGCGGATCTACAAGCCCTGGCTGGACGCGGACTTCGTCACGGAGCTCGGCGGCCGCAAGGAGATGTCGGAGTGGCTGCTCGCGCACGGGCTGCCGTATCGGGACTCGACGGAGAAGGCGTACTCCACGGACGCCAACATCTGGGGCGCCACGCACGAGGCCAAGACCCTGGAGCACCTCGACACCGGTATCGAGACGGTCGACCCGATCATGGGCGTGCGGTTCTGGGACCCGTCGGTGGAGATCGCCACGGAGGATGTGACGGTCGGCTTCGACCAGGGCCGTCCGGTCACGGTCAACGGCAAGGAGTTCGGCTCCCCGGTCGACCTTGTCATGGAGGCCAACGCGATCGGCGGCCGGCACGGCCTCGGCATGTCCGACCAGATCGAGAACCGGATCATCGAGGCCAAGAGCCGCGGCATCTACGAGGCCCCCGGCATGGCGCTGCTGCACATCGCCTACGAGCGTCTGGTCAACGCGGTCCACAACGAGGACACCGTGGCCGCTTACCACAACGAGGGCCGGCGGCTGGGTCGGCTGCTCTACGAGGGCCGCTGGCTGGACCCGCAGGCGCTGATGGTGCGCGAGTCGCTGCAGCGCTGGGTCGGCACAGCGATCACCGGCGAGGTGACCCTGCGGCTGCGCCGCGGCGAGGACTACTCGGTCCTCGACACCCGGGGCCCGGCGCTCAGCTACCACCCGGACAAGCTCTCCATGGAGCGGACCGAGGACTCGGCGTTCGGCCCGGTGGACCGCATCGGCCAGCTCACCATGCGGAACCTGGACATCGCCGACTCCCGTGCCCGTCTCGAGCAGTACGCGGGCCTGGGCCTGGTCGGCAGCGACCACCCGACGCCGATCGGCGCCGCGCAGGCGGCCTCGACCGGTCTGATCGGCGCCATGGACGAGGGCGGCGCTGAGGTGATCGCCTCGCGGGGCGAGGCCACGGACGAGGAGACGATGCTGGACCGCGCCGCGATGGAGTCCGGCACGGACTGACGTCGGCCACCGGTCGTACGTACGCGGGCGGCGAGCCCCGGCGGATTCTGTTCCGCCGGGGCCCGCCGTCGTCCGCTGCGCGAGGGGGAGGGGTTCACCGCCTTGGCTCCCGTCGCCGACAGCGACCTCACGCGCGGGGAGTGGCGGGGCCAGGACCCACGGACACACCGTCCGCCGACGTTCCCTGCCCGCCGGGGAACTCCCGGCGCATCCGGCAGGGCATCACATCGCGACAGCCGACGAGCGGCAGTGGCGGGAGACTGCGGTCCGCAGGGCTACGGGTGCAGTATCACCTTCGTGTAGCCCTCGATCCGCTTGTCGAACTTGTCGTAGCCCGACGGTGCCTGATCCAGGGGCAGTTCGTGGGAGACGACGAAACTGGGCTTCGCCCTGCCCTCGATGATCATGTCGCGCAGGTACCGGTTGTAGCGCTTCACGTTGCACTGTCCCGTCCCCACCCGCAGGCCCTTCTCGAAGAGCTTGCCGATCGAGACGAGGAGCATGCCCTGCTTGGCCTGCTCGTCCGGGCCGCCGGGGTCGGAGGGCACATAGAGGCCGGGCACCCCGAGCGCTCCGGTGGCTCGAACCGTGCCGACGAGCGAGTTCAGGACGGTCGCCGGTTCTTCGCGGTCCGTGCCGTGCCCTGTCGCCTGATAGCCGACGGCGTCAATGCCCTTGTCCGTGCCGATGCCGTCCGTCTGGTCCTTGATCTGCTCGATCGGGTTGCCCTCGGAGAAGTTGATCGGAACCGCGCCTATCTCCTCGGCCTTCTGCAGCCGTTCGGGGACCCGGTCCACGACGAAGACCTTCTTCGCGCCGCGCATCAGAGCCGAGTAGGCGGCCATGAGTCCGACAGGCCCTCCGCCGTACACCGCGACGCTCTCGCCCGGGCGGACCTGGGCGAGCTCACAACCGTGGTATCCGGTGGGGAAAATGTCGGCGAGCAATATGAAATCACTCTCGTGCTCGTTTCCCGGCGGCAGCTTCAGGCAGTTGAAGTCGGCGAAGGGTACGCGCAGGTATTCGGCCTGGCCGCCCTTCCAGGGGCCCATGGCGACGTATCCGTACGCGCCGCCCGCGAAACCGGGATTGACGGTCAGACAGTAACCGGTGAATCCCTCGACGCAGTTCGTGCAGAACCCGCAGGCGACGTTGAAGGGCATGACCACACGGTCGCCCTCCTTGAGTGAGGTGATGCCCTGGCCGAGTTCCTCGATGATTCCCATGTTCTCGTGGCCGAAGACGATGCCGGGCTCGGCGGCGGTACGGCCCTCGTACATGTGCAGATCGGATCCGCATATCGCGGTGGAAGTGACCCGTACGATCACATCGTTCGGATGCTGGATGCTGGGCTTTTCAACCTCTTCGACCGCAACGCTGAACGGCCCTTTGTAAACGACGGCCTTCACGGCTGCCACCTCCGCTCGGTGACGCATGTATGTGATGTCCACGCCCCCGCCCGCATTCTCCGCGTGACCCATCTCTCATGATTCTCCGTACTGCGCGATCGGACAACCCGGTAACGTCGATGTGAATAACTGCCCGGTGCCGTGCAGAGAAATTGCAGTGGAGAGGGAGGCCGAAAGATGTCAGCACAGCGACTGGGAACGCTGCTTGTCCCCGTGCCGGGATTGTCCGGCACCACCTACCCGCCGGGAACGACCGTGACGGTCCGCGGCCGAGGCGCTACGGTCGACGGCTTCGTCAACGGCGACTGGCTTCCGCTGTCGTGGTGGGAATTCTCCGACGGCCTGCGCGAGGACATCGCCGACCGCTGACCTTCCGCGCCGATGCCGTCGCGGGCATCGGTGATGACGACGGTCCCGGGCGCGGTCGTGTCGTTCCTCTGAAGTCCAAAGCTCCCCGGCAGTGAGCCTCTGTGCCTGCCGGGGGCTTCGTGTGCCCGCCCACCTGTCATGGATGGGTGGTGAGGGCGTCCGTGTCGGAGTTCATCTAGTGGTGGGCCGTGGCGGGCCCGCCGCACTGGCCGGTGTTCCTGGCCCGTCCCCTGCGGAGCCGTTGGGCGGCGAGTGCGAGGGCGCTGAAGGCGATGACGGCCGCGCTGTAGACGACCGAGGTCTCGTGCAGGCCGACGTTCGTGGCGGCGATCCCTGCGACCACGGCCGGGATGCTGAAGGCCAGGTAGGAGATGACGAACGCGACCGCGAACAGTTCGCCCCGCTCGGCCGGCTCGGCGATCCGGGCCAGTGTGCCGAAGCTGGCGAGAGCCGAGCCACCGAAGCCGACTCCGGCGATGGCGGTGCCGGACGCGGCCATGGTGAGCGAGTTCGCCTCCACACCGCCCAGACCGACGGCCGTGCCGAGCAGCAGCAAGGTGGCCGAGAGGGCGAGCGTGCGCTCGGTGGGCCAGCCGCGCAACGCGAAGGCCGTGATCGAGGCGGGCACGCAGAGCAGGGTGACCACGAGGCCGCCGATGACATGGCTGGACAGGCCGAACAGGTTGGCGGCCACTGACGGACCGAGTGAGAGATACAGTCCGCCCAGTGCCCAGCTCGCCACCAGGATCGGCACGAGTGCCATCAGGTCCGTGCGCAGTCGCGGAGCGACGCCGAGGCGCGGCTGAAGCGACCGTACGACGCCGGGCCGGCGGTGTGCCGTCTCGGGTATGAGGGCGACGAGCAGACCGGCGAGGACCAGAGCCGCGAGCAGCAGCACGTAGACCAGTCGGGTCGGATGCGGCCCGTACTCCGCGAGGACACCACAGCCCAGTGCGCCGAGGCCCAGCCCGAACGTCGGGGCCGCACCGGTGATGACGCCGGCGCGGTGCGGCGCGTGGGGCGGGTTGAGATCGACGAGGGTCGCGCCGAGTGTGGTCATGGCCGCGCCGGTGGCGACGCCCTGGACGAAGCGGGCCGTCAGAAGGATCGAGACGTCGTCGGCGACGATGAACAGTGCCATGGCCACCGCTTCGAGGGCGATGGCCGATGCCAGGACCGGTCGGCGGCCGATGTGATCGGACAGTGCGCCGAGTACCAGGAGTGCCCCGATCATTCCTACGACGTACACCGCGAAAACGGTGGTCAGCGTGGTCGCCGAGAAGCTCCACTCGTGCTGGTAGATGACGTAGAGCGGCGACGGCGCGCTCGACGCGGCCATGAAGAGGACGAAGACGGCCGCGATGGAGGAGAAGGCCACCGGTCGGCTCAGCCCCCGCCGCACACGACCGGACGGCGGGCCACCTGGGACTGAGGCTGACGGGATCTTCTTGTAGGACGTGGGTGCGTCAGACATGCGCTCTCTCTCCGAATGCAGTGATCACTGCGTTAGCTGTCCTCCCCTAACGCAGCGATCAGTGCGATAATTTCCGCATGACCGAAGCAACATTCCAGCCCCGTCCCGGCGGCCGCTCCGCGCGGGTGCGCGCGGCCGTTCACCGCGCGGTCGGGGAGCTGCTCGCCGAAGAGCCGACCGAGGCGCTGACCATTCCCGCCATCGCGGCGCGCGCCGGCGTGCACGCGACCACGGTGTACCGGCGTTGGGGTTCAGTGGCACAGCTCCTGGCCGACGTCGCCACGAGTCGGTTCAGCGGCGATGTCGTGGTGCCGGACACCGGCTCTCTGGTGGGTGACCTGGAGCGGTGGACGGGCGATGTCGCCACCGACCTCGCCGATCCCGACGTCCTCGCCCTGATGCGGGCGACGATCGGCTCGGGTCCGGAGGGCGGCAGCGCCTGCACGGCCGACCGGCACGCTCAGCTCGGGGCGATCATCGAGCGGGAGCGAGCTCGAGGAGGCAAGGTGCCGAGCGTGGAGCGGGCCGTCGACGGACTGCTCGGTCCGCTGTACTACCGCGCGATCTTCAGCGGGGAGCCCGCGTCCGGGGAGTGGGCGCGGGGTCTGGTCGCGCCGTTGCTCGCGGCGGTCTAGGGCCTGTCCGGCGGATCAAGTCGCAGGAAACGGGCGGTGCCTCATGAACGCCGGTGGGCGTGCCAAGCCCCGCGTCTGCGGCATGATCCGCCGGACAGGCCCTAGTGCTGTGACCGCACAGGTCGGCCGGGACGGAAGGGCACCGGCCGCAACCGATCGTGCGGAAGGCGGCGCCAGCCGCGTCACACGTCGTACGCCGAGAAATCGACGACCGCTGTCGAGTGCTTGCCGTACTGCACGGTGGTGAAGACCGTCCGGGCGATCCACCCCACGAAAGCCATCGGGAACGCCACAACTGCGGCGAGCACCCATTTCCGCCTCATGATCACCCTTTGCTGTTGTTCGCGCCCCCAGCGGCGGCCGTCACTCTGCAAGACAGACAGGACGCACAAAGGTGCCCCGCGGTTCTCGGCCCGTTGTTCCGGGCGCCCATGGCAAGGTCATGGCTCTCGGTGCTCATGGGCCGCCGATTCCAGGGTCGCGATCTCCGCCTCGGCCAGGCGGGTCTCCGCATCGACATCGATCGACCGGGTGAGCAGCCAATAGAGCACCGCGGACACGGGCAGCCCGATGAACAGGGCGATGTCCGCACCGCCGAGCGCGTGGGCGGCGGGTCCGACGAAGAGCGTGCCGACGGAGAAGAACGGCACCATGACGGCGAAGCCGACCAGGTAGGAGATGATGCCGTGCCAGCCCCAGCGGCCGTAGATGCCGTGCGGGTTGAAGATCTCGGCGACCGCGTAGTGGCCGCGGCGCACCACGTAGTAGTCCATGAGGTTCACGGCGGTCCACGGAATGAACAGGTAGAGCACCAACAGCAGGAAGTTGTTGAAGTTCTCGAGGAAGTGGGCGGTGGAGGCCAGTGCCCCCACGACGGAGAGCGCCGCGGTGAGGCCGATCGTCACGAGCCGTACGGCGACGGTGGGCCGCACTCTCTTGAACGAGTCGATCGCGCTGATGAGTGTGAGGGATCCGCCGTACATGTTCAGGGCGGTCACCGAGATCAGGCCCAGGGCGGAGAACAGCAGGACGATGGCGCCGAAGCCGCTGAAGACCTTGTCGCCCGCCGCGTTGATCGAGCGGACGGTCTCGAAGTCCTTGCCCGCCCACGCGGCGAGCAGAGCTCCTAGACACATCAGCCAGATGCCGCCGAGCGCCGACCCGAAGTACGTCCAGTAGAAGGTCTTGCGGACGGTCACGTCCGGCGGGAGGTAGCGGGAGTAGTCCGAGACGTAGATGGCCCAGCTGATCTGGTATCCGGCGACCACGCCGAACTGCGCGAGGAACGGGGTCCACTGGAAGCCGCCGAGG
Source organism: Streptomyces sp. GbtcB7 (assembly GCF_019091445.1). Classification (NCBI taxonomy): domain Bacteria; kingdom Bacillati; phylum Actinomycetota; class Actinomycetes; order Kitasatosporales; family Streptomycetaceae; genus Streptomyces; species Streptomyces sp. GbtcB7. The sequence goes on along the minus strand of NZ_JAGXJM010000016.1, from coordinate 129,005 downwards.
TCGAAGGAGCCCGGGGGATAGTGCAGGGTGAGCAGGATGCCCACGGTGAAGATCCCGAAGACGACGAGGAAGGTGTAGGTGAGGACCCGCTCGGCGCGGTGGATGACGTCGTAGCCCACCAGCGCGATGACGAACCCGATGAGTGTGACCACGACGACCCACAGCTTGACGCCGCCGTGCAATGTGGTGTGCAGGGCCTCACCGGCCAGGATCGTGTTGAAGATGTTGAACCCCGCGTACTGCACATAGGCGAACAGCCATACGAGCAGGGCCCCGACGTAGCCGAACTGCGGCCGTGACTGGATCATCTGCGGCAGTCCCAGCTGTGGGCCCTGCGCGGAGTGGAAGGCCATGAAGAACGTGCCGAGGATGGTGCCCGCGGCGATCGCGATCAGCGACCAGATGAGGTTGCCGCCCTCGGTGATGCTGATCAGCCCTACCGCCAGGGTGGCGATCTGCGCGTTGGACATGAACCACAGAGGCCCCAGGTGCCAGAGTTTTCCGTGCCGCTCGTCGAGGGGGACGTAGTCGATGGAGCGGATTTCCAGACCCGATACCCGTGGCTGCGACGATGTGGTCACGAGTGCCTCCTTTGAGCGGGTTCATCATGTGATGAGAAGATTAACCATCTGTGATCACGTTCATCCTCTTGTCGTACCGGCCGAGGAAGGCCGTACCGGTCAGTATGTCCGACCGGCACGCAGTGCAACCCCAGCTGCGGCACGCCACTGAAAGGATGAAAACGGCCCCTGCCGGGCTGCTCCGGCAACGCGCCCTGGAGGCGTCCTGTCCTGCAGTGCCGTCGTCCTCGCGGCGACCGCCCTCGTCGGAGCGGGGGAGGCACAGGCCGCCGCGCGGGTGCCCACCTGTTTCGGCCGGCCGGCGACGACCACGGGCACCAGCGGGACACCGGGGCCGGACGTGATCATCGGCACCGCGGGCGCCGACGTCATCGACGGCCTTGGTGGCAACGACCTGATCTGTGGTCTGGGCGGGGACGACCGTCTCATCGGCGGCCCGGGTGCCGACTCCCTCGACGGCGGAGACGGCGACGACAGCCTGATCGGCGACAATCTCGGCGCCACCGGAGCCGTGAACGCCGCCACGGGCCAGGACCTGCTGTTCGGCCGTGCCGGGAACGACACTCTGGTGGGCGACAACTCCGCTCAGCAGGGCGCCGCGGCCGGCGCCTCGGCCGACCGCCTGTTCGGCGGGCCCGGAGATGACAGCATGGTCGGTGACAGCAGGGGCGACACCGCCTCCGGAGGTGCGAACGACCATCTCGAGGGCGGCGACGGCAGCGACAGCCTCATCGGGGACGCCTTGGGATTCTTCGGCGCCTCGGGGGCCGGCGACGACGTACTCCTGGAAGGGCTCGGGGAGTTGGGCGACGCGACGGGCGACAGCGTCGCCGTCTCGGGGAACGCGAGTGGGGCCGGCGGTGACGACGTCATCGACCTCGGCGAGGACGGCGGCACGATCGCGATCGGGGACCACTCCGCTTCCGGGGGCACCGCGGTCGGCTCCGGCAACGACCGGATCGCGGGAGGAAGCGCGGGGGAGTTCCTCATCGTCGGCGACAGTTCCCTGGGGGATGCCACCGGGGCGACCGCCGGGCGCGATGTGATCTACGGGCGCGGAGGCAACGACCTGCTGTTCGGCGACAACATCGACCAGAACACCCGGAGCGTCCCGGGAGTGGGCGGGATCGACTCGATCGACGGAGGAGCCGGGGACGACATCCTCAGGGGCGGCCCCAACGCCGATTTCCTCAACGGCAACACCGGTACGGACGACTGCGACGGCGAGCAGGGGACCGACGTAGAGATCAACTGCGAGATCTGACCGCCCAGGGATCCGATGACCGAGCCGAAGCCGCACGTCCCGCTCGAGATACGGACTGTGCGAGATTCGGCCTGCGCGAGATTCGCCTGCGAGGAAGCGCCCGCACAACCGGCCGACAGACTCCCTGCCACCAGGACGGGCACCCAACTCCCGAGCCCGTCCGCGGAGGTGTTCACGCATCCGGTCACGCATTCCTCCGGGCACAGGGCCCGGGAGTCTCCATGGGCCGTGGGCCGGGGATTACGCGCGGCCGGTGAGCTTGCTCGCGAGCACGTCGACGTACTCGATGGAGGGCGGTTCACGGAGGAGCTCGGGTCCCTACTCGTCCGAGGCGAGGGCTCGATCGAAGACCCGTACGTCCCTGATGGCACCGGGGAAGAAGTCGGTGGCCTGCCGTCGGTACGTGGCGCGCCCGATCATGAGGGAGCCGGGTCCGGCGAGCGGGGCGGTGTCCTTGACGGCGGCCTCCTGGACCCCGTTGACGTACAACCGCAGGCGGCGGTCGGCGGCGTCCTGGCTGACGGCGGTGGCGAAGTGGTCGGGAAGGCGGACGGGCAGACCCATGCCGCGACGGTGAAGCCGTGTCCCTTGCCGGTCCGCAGGGCCGGGCCCCAGGTGACGATCCGGCTGCTGACACCGTCGAACTCGGCTGCGCCGCTCTTGCCCGCACGCCGGCGGACCCCGCTCGCGGTGCCTTCGTCGACTCCGGCGGTGTCCGCGGCGGTCGAGCCGGAACGCTCGTCGAGCGGCCAGGCGTCGACCGGTTTCACCGCCGGCGCCGCGGACGCCTTGGAGGAACCGGCGGAGGAGCGGGTCAGGTGCAGACCGACGGAGACGCCTACGGCGGCGACCGCGGCGAGTCCCGATCCGTGTGGGCGGATACGGCTCCCTCAACAGACCCCGGCGACATGCCGGTTGGTCGCTGCTCTCGTCCCGGCCGCAGAGGTCAGTCCGTCGCGTGCCGAGCGGAATGGTCGAACGCCAGCGAGTGCTGCTCGGGCTCGGGCCTGCCGTCGCGCCGTGCCTCGTGCTGGTCGAGGAGGGTCAGTAGGCCCTCTACGCTCAACCCGGCTTCCGCCGGGTGCCGGAGGATGGTCCCCGGTTCGATGTGGTAGATGTTTGAGCGGCCCTGGCGGGTGTGGGTGAGGTAGCCGTCCTGCTCCAGATCGGAAATGATCTTCTGGACGGCGCGCTCGGTGAGTCGGCACCGTGCGGCGATGTCGCGGATACGGGTTCCCTGATCCCTGGAGATCGCGGCCAGCACTCGGGCGTGGTTGGTGAGAAAGGTCCAGCCAGTATGTCCCTGCGGTACTTCACCCATGTCTTGAGGATACGGCTCGGCATTCGCGCATTCAAAAGGGTGAAAGAAAGTTCCTGTATCTCTTGACGGGTGAGGATCCGAAGGCCGACGCTTGGAGCAGTGAGATAGGCGGATGCCCCAGGAGCGACTGCCATGCACGAACGTCCACTCTCCGTCCAGGTCGGCAGCGAAGGCTTTTGCCCGCTTCTGATGGTCGTGGCACGTTCGGCCGGTGGGCGGGCGGCCGCCGCGATCTCCGGTGACATCGACACCGAGCACCAACTCCAGCGCTCTCTGCGCGAAGCCCCTACGCGGTCGATCGGCGGGCCGCCGACGGCCGTGACAGGCATCCCGGCACGAACGACTGAGCGCACAAGGAGGATGGGTTGAGCGACGACGCCGAGCAGGACCTGCGCACCGAAGTCGTCCAGCTCAAACGGGCCATGCAGACCCGGCCGGTCATCGATCTGGCCCGGGGAGTCCTGATGGCCTCGTTCGGCCTGAGCGCCGCCGACGCCTGGAACGTATTGGTCGAGGTGTCCCAGCACACCAATACCAAAGTCCACGATGTCGCCGAAGACCTGGTCGGCGCCGTCAACGGAGGTCCGCTTCCCGACCCGCTCCGGCAACACGTGTCCGCGGCGGTCGCCGAAGTCCTCGGTCCCCATGCCCCCAACCATCCGAGCGCCGAGTGGACCCCTCCCATCGACCGGACGTCACACACGGACGGTGACAAAGACACGCCGCCCATGTCCGACCGACGTCGCGATCTGTCGTCGGACCCACTCTGATCCCTGGCCTCCGGCCCCGTCACGCCTGCTTGCGGCCGACACCCGCGTACACCCAGTACTCCGACGGGTTCGCCGGGATGTGGTCGTCCGGGGCCGGGCGCCACAGGGGTACGTAGACCAGGTCGGGCTCCACGAGGTCGAAGCCGTCGAAGAGGTCCCGGATCTCGCCGTGGGAGCGGGCGGTGACCGGGGACGTGGCCTTGGACCGGTACAGCTGCCCCACGGCGGCGGCCGTGTCCGGGCGATCCTGGTTCGTCGCATGCGTGAGCGCCAGCCAGCTCCCCTCGGGGAGGGCGTCCCGGAACGCGGCCACGATGCCGGCGGGGTTCTCCTCGGGCGTGATGAAGTGCAGGATCGTGATCATCAGCACCGCGACGGGCTGCTCGAAGTCGATCAGCTTCCGTACCTGCGGGGACGACAGGATGTCGGCCGGCCGGCGGATGTCGGCGTCGACGATGTCCGCGCCGGGATTGTCGGCGAGCAGGGTGGTGCTGTGGGCCACGGCCACCGGGTCGCTGTCCACGTAGACCACCCGGGCGTCCGGGCTGGCCGCCTGTGCCACTTCGTGCACGTTGCCCTGTGTGGGGATGCCCGATCCGAGGTCGATGAACTGCCGTATCCCGGCCTCGACCAGAAAACGCACGGCCCGGCCGAGAAAGGCGCGATTGGCCCGCGCCAGCGTGCGCACCTGGGGGTCGATCGCCGTGAAGGCCGCCAACGCCTCCCGGTCTATGGGGAAATTGTGCTGTCCGCCGAGCATCGCGTCGTACATCCGGGCAACGCTCGCCTTGTCGGGGTCGATCCCCTGCGGGAGACCGTCGTTGTCGGCCAACTCAACTCCCTGTCATGTCCGTGATCTTGACGCTCCATCATATAGTTGCCGACCATGTGTGGCGGGACGATGCCCAGGCCACGCTGCCGGAGCCGCGCCCCACCGGAAAGGCACAACCCTGCGGAACGAAGCGCACTGTCCCATGGACGACGAACCCGCCACCGCGCGTTCACCCCGTCGCCGGGCCTTTTCCCCCGCGGCCGACGCCATCGGCTCGGAGCTCGACCTGCGCCTGTCCGGCAGCCAAGTCGTCGACGCGCTGACGCCCGGGTTCTGCGACGCGGCCTCCGTCTACCTGCTGGAGCGCTGGCTGCTGGAGGAGAACGCGTACGCCTCCGCGGAACCACCGCAGATCGAGGCCCGCCGACTGGCGCTGCGCATCGGAACGGACGCGCCCGAGGACTGGGAGGGGCTGCTGCCGGTCGGCGAGGTCATCGTCTTTCCGCGCGGGACGCCCTACACACGTGCCATCGCCACCCTCCAGACGCAACTGCTCGACACGGTCGACGCCCATACGTCCGCGCGGCTCAGCACCTCCGGCGGCGGCGACGCCCGTATGGACGTCCTCCTGCGCACGGCTTCCTTCCTCGTCGTCCCGCTGCATCTGCGCGGTACCGCCGTCGGATTCATCGCCTGCACGCGCGGCCCGGACCAGGCGCCCTTCCTGCCCGCCGACGCCGAGGCCGTGGAGTCGCTGGCGGCGCGCGCCTGTGTGGCCCTGGACAACGCGCGCCGGTACGAACGCGAACGCCGTACGGCACAGGCCATCCGTCGAAGCCTGCTCCCCGCCACCGAGCAGGTGTTCGAGGGATGTCGTATCGCCCACGGCTACCTCCCCGCCGGGCACGACAACATCATCGGCGGTGACTGGTTCGACGTACTGCCCCGGTCGGGAGGCCGCGTCAGTCTGATCGTCGGGGACGCCATGGGGCACGGTCCGGAATCGGCCGTCGCCATGATCCAGCTGCGCACCGCCGTCCGTACCCTGGCGGGACTGGACATCACCCCGGCCGAGTTGATGCACCGTCTCGACGCGCTCGCCTGTGACACACCGGGAGCTTCCTTCGCCACGTGCATGTACGCCGAGTGGGACGCGAGGCGCCGCATCTGCACCTTCGTCGGAGCCGGCCATCCGCCCCCACTGATCCGCGATCCGGGCGGACGGACCGGGCCGGTCACTCTCACCAGCCCGGGCCTGCCCCTCGGACTCGGCATGGGGACGTACGAACCCACCGTTCTGCACGTGCCCGACCCGGTGCTGCTCCTGCTCTACAGCGACGGCCTGGTCGAGTCCCGCCACACCGACATCGACCAGGGCATCGCCCGCCTCGCCGGCCTTCTCGACACGGACGGCGACGACCCCGACCGCGTCACCGGGCCGGACACCCTGGAGTCCCTGTGCCGGCGGCTGCTGCACGGCACGTCGGCCACCAACGACGGAGCGGACGACCGTACGCTCCTGCTCACCGAACTCGTACCCGCGAAGATCCCACCCCCGCCGCGGGAGCCGGAGAGCTCCCCCGATCGCCTGCCGCGACCGCGTTAGGAGTTGCCCTGCGGTGGTACACGGAGGTGACGAGGGGGGCTCATTGCGGGAGGTTGCAATGCTTGTCCTCGGCATCATTCTGCTCGTCGTCGGTTTCGTCACGGGCCTTAGCATTCTTTGGACGATCGGTGTGATCCTCGTGATCATCGGACTCGTCCTGTGGATCCTCGGGGCTGCCGGACACGCTGTCGGTGGTCGCCGCCACTACTGGTGACTGGGGTCGCGGGTGGCCCCCTGTGCGCGCCAGGTCGTGAAACGGTGGTCGCCGGAGCCGACCTGGTACACCACGTAGCCGTCCTCTGTCCGCCGAAACGTCGCGTGGGTGTGGGTCACCGCGTCCGGGTCTTCCCCGGGTATCCACACCTCCGCGGTCGTGTTGGGAGGCACGGCGCAGCTCAGGACGAACTCGCCGGATCGCTGCCGCCACCGCGTGGAGACCGGGCCGTAGCCGGAGGTGAACGTGGCGCGGGAGGAGGTGACGTCGCCGCCCGGGCGGGGGCGTATGACGATCTCGCGGTAGCCGGGCCGGCCCGCCGAGATGCCGGCGATGTTGGTGTACATCCACTCGCCCACCGACCCGTACGCGTAGTGGTTGAAGGAGTTCATGGCCGGGGTCTGGAAGCTGCCGTCGGGCTGGATGGAGTCCCAGCGTTCCCACATCGTGGTGGAGTCCTTGTCGATCTGGTAGCCCCAGCTGGGGAAGGAGCGTTGCCGAAGCAGCCGGTGGGCGACGTCGGTGTGGCCGGTGTCGGTGAGGACGGGCAGCAGCCGGGGCGTACCGAGGAAGCCCGTCGAAAGGTGCCAGTCCTTGGCCTCGATGAGTGCGACGAGGCGGTCGGCCGACGCCTTGCGCAGCGCGTCCGGCAGCAGGTTCATCGACAGGGCGAGGACATAGGCCGTCTGCGTGTCGCCCTTCACCTTGCCGGCGGCGGTGACGTAGGCGTTCTGGAAAGCGGTGCGGACGCGCGCGAAGAGGTCGAGATAGGGGGTGGAGTCCTTGCCGAGCTCCTTGGCCGTGCGGGCCGCGAGGTCGGCGCTGTGCGCGAAGTACGCCGTGGCGATGACGTCCTTGGGAGTCTCGTCGGAGACGTTCAGCCAGTCGCCGTACCCGCCGGCCGGCCGCAGCAGGTGGTCGCTGTTCCTCTCCAGGTACTTCAGCCAGGCCTGGACGGAGGGCCAGGCGTCTTCCAGGACCTGTCGGTCCCCGTACGCCTGGTACAGGGACCAGGGGACCGTGACGCCCGCGTCGCCCCATCCGGCGACACCGTTGCCGACCGTGCCGACCATGGGTGCCACGTCCGTGAAGGCGCCCTCCGGAGTCTGCGCGTCGCGCAGGTCCACGAGCCACTTGGTGAGGAAGCGGGCCGATTCCATCGTGTACGCCGCCGTGGGCGCGAAGACGTTGATGTCGCCCGTCCATCCCAGGCGCTCGTCGCGCGCGGGTGTGTCCGTCGGGACGGACAGGAAGTTGCCGCGCTGCCCCCAAGTGATGTTGCTGTGCAGCTTGTTGAGCATCGGGACGTCGGTCTCGAAGTCGAGGGTGAAGGGCGCGGAGGTGTGCATGACGCGGCCGGTCACGGCCGTCGCCGGGGGAGTGCCGGGGAACCCGGTCACTTCGACGTAGCGGAATCCGTGGAAGGTGAAGCGCGGCTCGTACGTCTCCTCGCCGCCGCCCTTGAGGGTGTACGTGTCGGTGGCCGCGGCGGTGCGCAGATTCGCGGTATAGAGGGTGCCGTCGGGGTTGAGCACCTCGGCATGCCTCAGACGTACGGTCGTTCCCGCCTCGCCCGAGACGCGCAGCCGTACCGATCCGACCATGTTCTGGCCGAGATCGAAGACGAAGACGCCCGGTTCTGGTTCGGTCACCGTCTTTGCCGTGAGTTCCCCGGCCACCCGGACCGGGCCGTCCACCTGCGCGACGATCAGGTCGGGAGCGGCGTCGCCCGCGGCGCGGACGTCGAGCCAGGTACGGTCGTCGAAGCCGGGTGAGGTCCAGCCGGAGGTCTCCTTGCGCGCGTCGTACGTCTCGCCGCCCAGCAGGTCGGCGGAGACGATCGGTCCGGAGGCGGCCCGCCAGTCCGTGCCCGAGACGACGCGCTCACTCGTCCCGTCGGCGTACTCGACCTCCAACTGCGCGAGCAACGCGGGACGTTCGCCGTACTGGTGGGGTCCGAACATCCCGACGTTGCCCGCGTACCAGCCCGGAGCCACGTACGCGCCGACGGCGTTGGCGCCGGGCCGCAGGAGCGTGGTGACGTCGTACGTCTGGTACTGGACGCGTGTGCGGTAGTCCGTCCAGCCGGGAGCGAGCTGATCGCGGCCCACACGGCGGCCGTTGAGGTGGGCTTCGTACAGGCCGAGAGCCGTGGCGTACAGGCGGGCGCGGGCCACCTTCTTGCCCGGGAGCCTGAACTCGTGGCGCAGCTGGTTGGCCGCGTACGACGCCGGGACGACCCGCCCCCAAGGCCCGGCTCCCCAGGCGGCGGCCTCCTTCGCCGCCGGCCAGCCGCTGTCGTCGAAGTCCGCATCGCGCCAGTCGGCGGCGGGTTCCTTGTCCGTCGACCTCCAGGAGTCGTCGGTGACGATGCGCTGTTCGCCGGATGCCGTGTGCAGGACGAGGACGGCGACCAGACCGGCGGGTCCCTCGGTCGCGTTGGTCGCCGAGACCGCGAGGACGTTCTTCCCGGAACGCACCTGAGCGAGGACGTCGATCACGGCCGGCCGGCGCCAGCCCTCGTTGTCCGTCGCCAGGTCGGTACGGGCCACCTCGGTGCCGTTCACGGAAACGGCGTACACGTTGTCGGCGGTGATGGCCAGGGTCGCCGCCGTGACGCCGTCCGGGAGATCGAGGGCGCGACGGAACCAACGGGTGGCCGCGGGCGCGCTGTTGGCCGGCTCGCCCTCGGGGAACCAGATCCAGGCGCTGCCCTCCAGCGACGGTGCTTCGGTGAGAGCCGGAGGGGCCGAGACCCATTCCGCCGACCACTGTGCGGCGTCCATGAGGCCCGTCTCCCACCATGCCGCCGTGCTCCAGGCGGAGGCGTCGCCCTTGGCGTCCCAGACGCGTACGGACCAGAAGTAGCGCGTCCGCGGCTTCAGTTGGGGGCCCGCGTACGGGACGAGTACGGACTCACCGGAGGTGACCTTCCCGCTGTCCCAGACATCCGGGTGCGAGAGGTTCGACGCGCTGGAGGCGACACGGATCTGATAGGCGCTCTGGCGCACCCCCGGTTCGTCCGAGGCCATCGGCCAGCTCAGCCGCGGGTGTTGCGCGTCGAGGCCCAGGGGGTGCTGAACGTACTCGACAGTGGGCGTGGTGATGCGCAGGGCACCGCGTGCCGCACCCGTTCGGGCTGGTGCGGACGCCGTTGCGGCCACTGCTGATCCGGTGTCGGCGACGGCCGCGGCCGTTGTGGCCGCCGATGCCGCCAGGAAGTTCCTCCTGCTGATCACTGGGGCCCCTCACGTAGAAACGATGAATCGATTCACGGCGGTGAACGTAGGGGCGTGCGGGACGGAGGTCAATGAGTGTGCGGGATTTTCTTGCTGAGCTGCCGGGTCGGTACGTGCTTTGGGTGGAGCCCGACGCGTCCGATGCGGGGGCGATTGAACGGTTTCAATCGCCCCGTGTGCTCAGGACGAACTGACGAGGCGGTCCAAGGAGTCGGCGAGGACGGGGGTGAGGGCCGCGGCGTACGCCTCGGAGAGGTGGCTTTCGTCGCGGTAGACGACGGTGTTGGCGACGACGACGGGGCAGAGGCCCGTGCGGATCGCGCAGACCCAGGGCCGGGGGTCGATGACCGCGGCGCCGGTCGCGACGGCGGCGCTGCGGATGGCGGACTGGCGGGTCGCATCGTGGATCGCGTCCGGCAGGTGGTTCGCGCAGGCGTGCAGTTGCAGGGAGTTGTCGGCGGCGCAGTCGACCGGGTCGCCCTTGGGCCAGGGGGTGTCGAGCAGGGCGGCCACATGGGCGCCGGAGGTGCCGAGGTCCCGGAAGGTGTCCTCGAAGCCGGTGGTCCACTGCCGCAGGGTGTCGTCGGCGGGCTCGGCGGGGTCGCCCGCGTCCGAGGAGGAGACGACCACCAGGGCAGGGTGAAGGGCGTTGATCCTCGCCACGGCGTTGGAACGCCAGGTGTCGCAGGCCGTGTACGGCTTGTGGCGGTTGATGATGGTCACGCCGGCGACCTTGCAGGAGGCCTTCGTCAGTGAGACCAGCTTCCATCCGCGCTCGGTCGCGAGGCCCTGCAGAGCCGGGAACCACTGGGCCGCGTGGGAGTCGCCGAAGAGCACGACGGTCCGGGAGGACGCGCGGTTGCCGTAGACGCACGGCGGATTCCGCGTGCTGTCGTAGTCGACGTGGCAGCCGTCCCGGTAGACCGCGGACCGGGAGGACTTCACCTTCGGCAGGGCCGGGGTGAGGTTGTTCGGCAGGCTGCCGGAGGACGCGGCCAGGAGCTCGGCCAGCCGCGCCTGCGGGTCCGGTGCGCCGGCCAGCTCCTGCGCCAGTACGGGCGCGGGGCCGCCGACTTCGATCGTCGGCGGGACCGCCGCCGCCGTCAGCGCCAGCACCGTCGCCCCCGCCGACAGCCCGACGCCGAGCGCCAGGGCCCGGTTCGGCCGTCCCCGGAACGCCCGGTGGAAGCGGACCGGGTTCTCGACGAGGCGCAGCGTCAGCCAGGCCAGGCCCAGCGCGACCGCGCACAGCCCGAGCGCGAGCGGCACCCCGGCGGTGCCGTCCGTGAGGCCCAGCGCCACCGGGGCTAGGACCAGCAGCGGCCAGTGCCACAGGTACCAGCCGTACGAGAGCCCGCCCAGCCACACCATCGGCCGCCGCCCGAGCAGCCACCCCGCGCCGTGCGAGGCGGGCGCGCAGCCACCGGCCAGGACGAGCGCGGCGCCGAGGACCGGCAGGAGGGCGTGGTAGCCCGGGAAGGGCGTCTCGTCGTCGTACCAGACTGCCGCCAGCGCGACGCAGGCCAGGCCGAGCCAGGTCAGCGGGGCCGCGAGGGCGGCGGGCAGTCGTTCCAGCCGGGCCGTGGCCAGGGCCGGCAACGCGCCGGCGCCGAGCTCCCAGCCCCGGGTGGGGGAGCCGAAGTACGCCCAGGGCGCCGAGGAGTTCGTCACCAGGACGCTGACCACGAACGACCCCAGGCACAGCGCCCCGAGCACCAGCGCGATCGGTCGGCGCCGCCCGCGGGCGGCCCGCCAGCTGAGCAGCAGGAGCAGCGGCCACACCAGGTAGAACTGCTCCTCCACGGCGAGCGACCAGAAGTGCTGGAAGGGCGAAGGCGGACTGTTCTGGGCGAGATAGTCCGTACCGGCCGCCGCCAGCCGGAAGTTGACCGCGTACAGCGCGCTACCGAGGGCGTCGCCCGCGTACTCGGCGAGCCGCGCCTTCGACAGGAACAGCCATGACCCGGCCAGCGTGACCGCGATGACCAGGGACGACGCGGGCAGCAGCCGCAGCGCACGGCGGGCGTAGAAGGTGCGGACCGACAAGCGGCCGGTGGTGGCGAGTTCGCGCACCAGCAGGGACGTGATGAGGAAGCCGGAGATCACGAAGAAGACGTCGACCCCGACGTATCCGCCGCTGACCTGTGCCACCCCTGCGTGGGAGAGCACCACGAGTGTGACGGCCACCGCGCGCAGCCCCTGGATGTCCAACCTCAGCGAGTGGCCTCCGGGTGGTGCGGTTCTGCCGCCCGCTGGGATGGTACGGACCTCGGCGGGCGTGGTGCTCGGCATCAGGCGCAACTCCTTGGGGGACTGACATGGATTGATGCCGTACTGTTCGGCCGCCGCCCGGAGTTCGGGTGAACAACGCCTCAACTTCACGAGAATCCCCGGCGTGACGAGAACCCCCGGCGCGCCCGTGCGGATCCCGCTGGTCGGAGGGTTGACCCCGCCGTGCGGATGTCGGGCGGTCGCATGGGGGAGGGGAGGCAATCCGTTCGAACGTCGCGGTCCGCCACCTGTCCGTGGCGATGGTGGCGGCGGGTCGGCTCCCGCACGATCTTCCGGGGGATTCCTGGAATGTCGTGCTCGAGTGAGGGACGTCTTGTCGACCGATTCCGCGACGGCGACCGACCATGCTGCTGTTCGTGCAATGCCGCTGGGCGAGGCGCTGGACGGCGCGCCGATGTCCCGGTTCCATGTCCGGTTCTGGCTGCCGGCGGGACTGGGCATCCTGCTGGACGGCTTCGACTTCTTCATCATCGGGGTGGCCGATCCGCTGGTCGCCAAGGACTTCGCGGTCGGCTCCGCGCTGCGGGGACTGGTCTCCGCTGCCGCGATCGTCGGTGCGATGTGCGGCGCCGCGTTGCTGGGGCCGTTGGGGGACCGGATCGGCCGTAGCCGGATCTTCCGGCTGGACCTGTGGATGTTCGTGGTCTTCTCGGTGCTGTGCACCCTGGCCTGGGACGCCTGGTCGTTGGCGGGCGCGTTCAGTCTGCAGGCGGCCGGGATCCTGCTCAGCGCGGTGGTCGGTGCCGTGGTCCTCAACGTCCTGCCGGAGGTCGACTCCTGGCGGATCATGCTGAGGTTCGGCGTGCTGCCCGCCCTCCTGATCATCTGGCTGCGGCGTCGCCACCTACGGCGTGGGCATCTTCACCCCCACCCTGCTGGCCTCGTTCGCACTGGCCGGTGCCAACGGCACGTTCATCGCCGATGACATCGCCTTCACCAAGGGCACCGCCGTGCCCTGTTCAACACCTTCATGAACCTGGGCCCCAACTCCACCCCCTTCACGCTGCCCGCCGAGGTGTTCCCCTCCGACATGCGAGCCGCCGGCCACGGCTTCGCCACCGGGTGGGGCAAGTTGGGCGCGGCCCTGGGCACCCTGTTCCCGGTGCTCCTGGCGCGGCTCGGCGAGAGCCTGTTGCTCTACGGCGTGGCGGTCACCAGCGCGCTCGGCTTCCTGGTGACGTACCTCTTCCGCATCGAGCCGCGCGGACGGTCGTTGCAGGAACTGTCGGGACCCGATGCCGCCGCACTGGCGCCCCGTGTCACCCCTCCGTGACCCTTCGGCGTCACCGGTCGCGCTCAGGGTTGCGAAGCGGACTGGCGGTCCGTAAGCTCCAATACATGCGGACTGTCGGTCCGCTTTTATTCGGGTGGCCCGCCGCGGGGAACCGTCATCACTGGATATCGCGCTTCTCGTGACGAGTGGCCGTACCCCACGGGCTGGGATCGCCGTGTCTTCGAGCAGAACGGAAACCTTGATCATGGCAATGCCAATGACGGCCGCGGAGCTGTACCGCCACGGTCTGCGACTGCTGGTGGAGAAGGACATCCCCGGCTGGGTGGACCTGTGGGACGAGGCAGGCGTCCTGGAGTTCCCCTTCGCGCCCCAGGGCTGGCCGGAGCGGCTGGAGGGCCGGCAGGCCATCGGGGACTACATGCGCCACTACCCCGACCACGTGGACGTCCACGACTTCCCCGACGTGACGATCCACCAGACCACCGTCCCCGAGACGATCGTGGTGGAGATGCGCGGAGTCGGCCGCTTGGTCGAGACCGACAGCCCCTTCGACATCACCTACATCGCCGTGGTCACGGTCAGGGACGGACGCATCACCTCCTACCGCGACTACTGGAACCCCCTCGCCGTTCAGCAGCCCGGCGCCGACTTCGTAGGAGCCAACCGATGAACGCCCCCAGTGCCACCTTGGTCATCGGGGCCACCGGCACCACCGGTAGCCGTGTCGCCGCCGGGCTGATCGCCGCGGGCCACCGGGTCAAGGCGGCCGGCCGAAGCGCCACCCCGGTGGAGGGTGCGCAGGCTGTCCGCTTCGACTGGAACGAGCCCGCGACCTTCGGTGAGGCCCTCGACGGCGTCGACCGCGTCTACCTCATCCCGCCGATCGGCTCCTCGGACCCGGCCGTAGTCATGCTGCCCTTCCTCCGCCAGGCCCGATCGGCAGGCGTGCACCGCGCGGTGCTGCTCAGCTCATCGGCGATTCCCGCGGGCGGTCCGGCGGTGGGACAGGTCCACCAGGCCCTGCCCGGCCTGTTCGAGCAGTGGGCGGTGCTGCGGCCGTCCTGGTTCATGCAGAACTTCGCCGGCTTCACCCCCCACGCGCGCAGCATCCGCGAAGACGGCGCCATCCTGACGGCCACGGGAGCCGGCCGCGTCGGGTTCGTCGACGCGGAGGACATCGCCGCCGTCGCCGTACGTGCCCTGACCGACGAGCAGGCCCCCAATGCCGGCCTGATCCTGACCGGGCCGCAGGCGCTGAGCTACGACGACGTCGCCGCGATCATCACCGAGGTCACCGGCCGGCCCGTCGTGCACCGTCATCTGACGTTCGAGCAGCTGCGCGACCGCTGGGCGGCGGAGATACCGCTGGAGTTCGCCACCATGCTGGCCGGCATGGACCGTGCCATCGCCGACGGCGCGGAGGACCGTACCTCGGACACCGTCCAGCGCCTCACCGGCCGCCCCCCGGGCACGTTCCGCGCCTTCGCCGAACGGGAGTTGTCATGAAACAGCTGATGTTCCATGACGATCCACCCTTCTGGTTCGAGACCCTGCGCAACCTGGGTCTCGCCGCCTACGGCGGCTCGGACGTCGGCGAAGTCATCGCCACCGCCTCCCGCGTCACTCCCGGCGACTACGACAGCTGGCACGACGCCTGGCTCTCCACCGCCGAACGCCTGGAGGCCGAGGCACGCGGAAGCCACCCCGTCAGCGCACGCGACGGACTGCTGCGCGCCTCCAGCTACTACCGGGCGGCCGAGTTCTTCCTCCACGGTCACCCCGAGGACCCGCGCATCGACCACGCCTACGAGCGCGGCGTCTCCTGCTTCCGCGACGCCATCGCCCACTTCCCCGGCGTCACGCCCGTGGAGATCCCCTACGAGGACACCGAGCTGCACGGCTACTTCTACCGGGCGGCGGGCGAGGGCCCGAGGCCGGCAGTGGTGATGCACAACGGATTCGACGGCGCCGCCGAGGAACTGCACTTCTCCGGCGCACTCGGCGGGCAGGAACGCGGCTACCACGTCCTGACGTTCGACGGCCCGGGGCAGCCCGCAGCCATCCACCGGGACGGGCCGGCCTTCCGGCCGGACTGGGAGAACGTGGTCGGTCCCGTCCTGGACTTCCTCACCCAGGACCCCGGTGTCGATCCGGCCCGTACCGCGCTGCTCGGCATCAGTCTCGGCGGCTACCTCGCGCCCCGCGCGGCCGCCTACGAGCCGCGCCTGGCAGCCGTCGTCGCCCTCGACGGTGTCTTCGACGCCGTCTCCGCCCTGACCGCGCACCTTCCGCTGCCGCACGAAGAAGCCGTCCGGCGCGCGGCGGCCGAGCACGACGAGGAAATGGACCGCCTGATCGCCGACGCCCGGGCGCTGAGCCCGATCCTGCGCTGGGCCTTCGACCACGGCCGCTACGTCACGAGGGCCTCGAGCGACCGCGAGTTCCTGGCCGAGTACGCCCGCTACAGCTTCAAGGACGGGAGCGCCGGGAAGATCACCTGCCCCGTGCTGGTCTGCGAGGCGACCGACGACCTGTTCTACTTCCACCGCCGAGGAATCCGATCCGCGCAAGCTGTACCGGCACCTCACCGCACCGAAGACACTCCTCGGCTTCACCGAGGAAGAAGGCGGCGATGCCCACTGCCACCCGGGTGCCCTCCGTCTGGCGGTTGCGCGTATCTTCGACTGGCTCGACGACACGATCTGACCCGTTGCGCGTCACGCGGAACGCTCGGCTGCCGCCCCTGTGTGCGGGAGGCGCAGCCGGGCGCGAGCCGCCACTCACGCGAACCCACCGCATATCATTCCCGGGGGCCGGGACAGGCCGAAGACCAAGGAGGCCCCGTGGCCCAGCGCACAGAACGCGCGGACGCCCTGCGCAACCGAGAAGCCGTCCTGGCTGCCGCCGACGCCCTTTTCGCGGCCAGCAGCAGCCCCCACAGCGTGTCGATGGACGACATCGCCGCGGCCGCGGGTGTGGGCAAGGGCACCCTCTTCCGTCGCTTCGGCGACCGCGCCGGCCTGATCGGCGCTGTGATCGCCTCCCGCCTCGACCCCCTGCAGCAAGCCGTGCGGGAAGCGCAGGACGCGCCCGGCTCCTCATCGCGGCAGCGGGTGCTGGACCTCCTCGACGCCTCACTGCGCTTCAAGATCGAGAACCGGAACCTGATGACGGCCGCCGAGGACGCCGGGCTCAGCAGCCCCTACCAGGCCGAGCACTACGGCTGGTGGCACGAAATCCTCCGTGCGGCACTGGAACAGGTGCCCGGCGTCCACAACGCGGATTTCACCGCCCACGCCCTGCTGGCCGCCATCCGCGCCGACCTCGTGGCGCACCTGATCGACGATCAGAAGATGACGCCCGAAGGCCTGCGTTCCTCGCTCGCGTCCTACGTCGACAGCGTCCTCGGCGGCAGTGCCGATCCGCCCGGCACGCGCAAGGACGCGTGAGCGACTGCTCCCGGGCCGCAAGCCGATGTTCGCCACCGACCTGGACGCCGCCGCACGTGGCGCGTCATCGCCGCTGAGCTTCCTGGCCCACTCGGGCTCGGCCAGGACTTGCCGGAGCTGGACCGGCATGGGATTCCTGGTCCCTCGCACGGCACGCGGGGACCGCGAGATCGACGCAGCACACTTGTACGTCAGGCGAGTTGGCCCGGTTCCACTGCCCCGCCTGGTGCACATTCCACCTCGGCTTCACCGGTGCGGCCCTCGACGGGGAGCACACGACCGCTCCACCCTGCGGAGCAGCAAGTCTTCGGCGAGCGCGCCTGCGCTCGCCGCCGTGTGAAACGCGATGTCAGCCCTGAGCCTCGTTCAAAAGGGTGCGCGCCTTGCGTTCGACCAGGACCGGAACGAAGTCGCGCACGGGCCGGTCACTGAAGGCAGCGTGAGCCGTGGCTACAGCCGCCTCGACCTGCTCGGGCGTACACGTCTCGTCGTAGGCGCTCGTGAGACGTTCGACGACTCCGCGGATAGCGTCTTCCTCGCGCGTCTCGACAGCCACGACGTCCCCTGCCCGAAAGATGTGCTCCTCAGCTTCCGCTGGAACTGTCACGCGGAAGCGCCATGTCGTGGTGATCATTACACTTGGCCGACGGCGCATCGCGGGAAACCGGCCATGCCTGATGGGCCTGAAGAGCGAGGCTCACCAGGGTCAGCAGCAGGTCCATGTCCGTCTCGACTTCGAGGCGTATCGTCACCCAAGGCGAACCGGGCACCAAACGGACCGCGGTCGCGCCCCTGAGGTGGTCTTCGAAACGCCGGATGGCGCGGGCGGTGAGGTGCAGGTCAACGTCTTGGTCCGTATGGAAGTGGACGATCTCGTCCTGGACCGTGCGCAGCGCCCGCCCCGTGCCACAGCTTGGCGGTGTCTCCGTGAGGTCCGGCCAACTCGCCAGTTGCGCCATGGCGCGCAAGGCCAACGTCATGTACCCATCATGCCCAGCTCACCACGAAGTCACCATGACTTGGGGAAGCCGTAACTGAGGCGCACCGCCTGAATGTCCGGATACCAGTTCGCAGGCCGACGGGGCTTCAATGGCGCCTTTGGCCACCGGCGTCCGCCGTAGGCGACGCGCCGTCACTGAGGCGGCATGTTGGAGCGGTCGCCGAAGCCGACGCGGACTAGATGGTCGTCGACCTGCGGCTCTCATGCCCCGAGCCAGGAGGTGGTCAGAGCCTGTACGGCCGAGCCGTCGGCGTCGGCCAGCTTGACCGCGGTGAATCCGGCCGCGGACTCGGAGCTCTGGTAGCGGAACCGGGGCTCGGCGGCGGTCAGCGCGCCCACGACGGTCTCCGCGCACTCCCGGGCCGACTGTGCCGCGGAGAACGCCTGCTGGGTGCGGGCCAGATAGCTGTTGATCACCGACTGGTAGTCCCCGGCTCCGGCGACCAGGGCCTCGACGTCCCGGTCGGCCCGCACGTTCGCGACGAACTCGGTGGCCACCGCGCCGGGCTCGATCACACTCACCGCGACACCGAGCTTGCCGACGACCGGGGCGAGACTCTCCATCCAGCCCTCGACCGCGAACTTGGCGGCGCAATAAGCCTCGTTGAACGGCTGGCCGACCACCCCTCCCACGCTGGTGACCGTGATCAGACGTCCCTCGGCAGCGCGAAGGTGCGGCAGCGCGGCCTTGGTGACCTGGACGACTCCGAAGAAGTTGACCTCCATGACGTCGCGGACGTCGTCGACGCTCTCCAGCTCGATGGTGCCGAGGTGTCCGGCCCCGGCGTTGTTGATCAGCGCGTCCAGCCGTCCGTGGTCGGCGATCACACCGTCGACACAGGCCCTGACCGAGTCCGGATCCGTCACGTCGAGCTGTCGGACGTCGGCGTCGGGCAGCCGCTCGAGGAGTGCCGCGGCCTTGGCGGTGTTCCGCATGGTCGCGACGACCTCGTAGCCCGCCTTCGCGGCGAGTACGGCGGTTTCCAGACCGATGCCGGTCGACGTGCCGGTGACGAGGGCGATCTTCATGGCGAACCTCCATGGTTGCGTGTACACACACATATTAGAGTTGTGTGTGCGTGCGCGCAAATTGTAGACTCGCCTGGTGACGGACATCAGGCTCAAGCAGGCAGAACTGCCTGTCGAGGACCAGGCGTACTACCGCCTCGTAGGGGTGAGCAGTGCCCTCACCTCACGCGCGAGCGCCCGACTGGAGGAGGACTTCCGCCTGCCGGCCTCCTGGTTCGAGGTACTGCTCTGGCTCTACCACCAGGACGGGCCGCTGTCGGCCACCGATCTCGGCTCCTGTGCGTTGATCAGCCGCAGCCAGGTCTCCCGGGTGATCGACGCTCTCCAGGCCCGCGGACTGGTCACCCGCGCCCCCTCGGCCACCGACGCCAGGTCCGTCGAGGTGACCATCACACCGCGGGGCCGCGACCTCTTCGAGCGCGCGGACGCCGCCCGCCGCGAAACCCTGTCGCCGGTCCTGGCGGACAGGCTGGACCCGTCCGAGCTCGAAGAACTGGCCCGCATTCTCCTCAAGCTCAAGGGCTGAGGGCGGTATCGGCCGGCGTCGCCCCGGTGCACGTCTGAGGGCGCACCGGGACCGGACCGCCGGACAACGCCGGTTCAACCTGAGGTGTCGACGCCGGCCAGCGCCGGGGCGAGCCACTCCAGCTGGTCCACGCCGACCGAGAAGTCGGTGCCGACCTGCGACAGCAGCGTCACGTGATCCGCTCCGGCGGCCAGGTGCTCGCGCACCTTGGCCGCGATCGCGGCCGGATCGCCGTGGGCGATGATCGCGTCCACCAGCCGGTCACTCACCTCGGCGATCTCCTGGTCCGCGTAGCCCAGCCGGGCCAGCCCGGTAGCGTACGACGGCTGGCCGAGGGCGGCCGACACCCGCTCCCGCGCGATCGCCCGCGCCCGGTCGCGGTCGCTGTCGGGGACCACGGACAGTCCCACGACCAGCAGCTTGTCCGGGCCGAGCACCTGCCGGGCCTGCGCGGTGAACTCGGGGGGCTGTACGGCGGGCAGCGCTCCGTCGGCGATCTCGCCGGCCAGCGCCAGCATCTTCGGACCGTTCGCGGCGACGATTCGGGGAACGGCGACGTCGGGCGCGGGTGGCTGGGTCGGGGTGGCCATCCGTTCCACGTAGTCGCGCATGGTGGCCAGCGGGCTCCCGAACTCCTGGCCTACGTCGGCCGCCTGCTGCGGGTGGCCGACCCCGAGGCCGAGCACGAACCGGCCGGGATAGGCCTGAGCGAGTACGGCCGCCGCACCGTGCATGGTCTGCGGTTGCCGGGCCCAGATATTCGCGATGCTGGTGCCGAACGCCAGCCGCTCCGTTGCCGACAGCAGCACGGCCAGCTGGACGAAGGCATCCTTGCCACCGATGACCTCGTTGGTCCACACGGCGTGGTAGCCGGCGTGTTCCAGGCGGTGGACGGCCTCGCGCTGGAGATCGATGGACAGGGGGGTGGTGAAGGAGACCGGCAGGGTCACGCCGACCGGCCCCAGGGCCCGGCGGGCCGCGTCGATCACGGTAGTGGTCCCCGTGGACCCCATGAATATCCTCCTCGGATTGCCGGCCCGACACGGCGCTCAACGGTGTCCGACCGGTGATTCCACTGTGTGACCCCAGTGCACTCCAGGTCCAATGAATGTTTCGCAATACGCATCCCGCTTTGCGCAACACCCCAGTTCGCGGCGGCCATTCGGGCATACGCCGATCGGCGAGGGGCTACGCTGCAGATGTGCCCGACTCGCCACCACCTGCCCAGGACCTCGACCTGAAGCTGGTGCGGTGCTTCACCGTCGTCGCCGAGCACCGGCACTTCGGTCGCGCGGCCACCGCCCTGCACCTCACCGCATCCTCGCTGAGCCGGCAGATCAGTCGTCTCGAACAGCTGGTGGGCGCCCAACTGCTGGACCGCACCCCGCAGGGCAGCCGACTCACCGAGGCCGGAGAGGTCTTCCTCCCGCTCGCCACAGCACTGCTGCGCTCCGCCCACCAGGCCACGGCACGTGCCCGGGCCGCCGCCCAGCCGGCCCGGATCACCATCGGCTACATCGCGAACATCATCGTCACTCCGGCGGTGCGCGAGTTGCGCCGACGACACCCCGACGCCGAGGTGCGCTCCGTCCACCTGCCCTGGAACGAACCACGGGCCGCGCTGCTCGATCACCGGGTGGACGTGGCGGTGGCCCGGCTGCCGTTTCCCACCGACGAACTGCACGTCACGGTCCTCTACGACGAACCCCGGGCGCTCCTGGTGCCCCTGGACCATCGCCTGGTCGGCAAGGAATCGGTCACCCTCGACGACATCGCCGACGAACCCCTGTCCCGGACGCTCGACCCGATCTGGAACGCCTTTTGGCGAGTCGATCCCCGACCCGACGGACGGCCGGCACCCGACGGTCCGCTCATCGAGGGGACCGTCGAGGACAAGATCGAACTCATCGCAGGCGGGCAGGCCGTGGCCATCGTCCCGGCCGGCGCCCGCATCAACAGCCTGCGTCCCGACCTCACCACGATCCCGCTGGAGGGTGTCGAACCCAGCCACGTCGTGCTGGCCACCCGCGCCGGCGACCGCGGCCGTCTCGTGACCGCCTTCCGCCGATACGCCGAAGCCCACCTCACCCCTCCCGACCCAGGGAGCCCTGAGGTTGGCCCTCCCGCGTGATCCGCGGAATGACTCCGTGGCGCGGCTGGAGACTGACTGGCGGCTGGCGGCTGGCGGCCGGCGAACGGCTACTGGCGAATGGCTAGAGGATGAGGAGGACGATCGCGGCGCCTATTCCGCCCAGGAACAGAGCGACGGCCGCTTCGGCCCAGCCTCCTTTGCCCCACGGGAAAAGACGGTCGACGGCCAGCTTTCCCGGGCCGATGGCCGCGACGGCGAGTGCGGTGACGGTGATACACACGCTGTACTCCACACCACCTTGGGTGTCCCACAATCCATGCGCCCCGCTCACGGTCGCCATGGCATTGATCATCACGCCGATCAGGGCAGCCGCCGCCAGCGGCGTGAACAGTCCCAGAGCGAAGCCGATGCCGCCCAGGAATTCGGAGCCGCCGCCTATGGCGGCGTAGACCTTTCCGGGCCGGTACCCCAGCGCGGCGAACCCCTTGCCCGTAGCGGTGAGGCCGTCGCCACCGAATATCCCGAAGAGCTTCTGGGCACCGTGTCCCGCCATGAGCAGGCCGAACGTAAGTCGGATGAGAAGCAGACCGCAGTCACCGGCGGAGACCGCTGCCCGCGCGGGGGCGTCGACTGTCGGAGCGGTGGGAGAGCGCAGTCGCTGCGTTATGTAATTCACGGGGTGCTCTTCTCCGCAACGCGCTCCGGAACGGTGCCGGCTGACCATCCAGGAGCTCGCAGAGCTGATTGTCCGGTCGCCATGGCGCGTTGAAGACCTTCAAGACCTTCAGGACGCCATGTATGGAGGACCACAACGCTGCCACACGCGGCCGGAAAGGAAGTTCTCGCGTCGGATCGCGTCGGGCCGCCGGTCGTTTTCTCGTGCAGCGATACCGCCGCACTCTCCCATCCTTACTCCATTCCTTTCCTCATGGTCGAGCGTTCGACGGGGAAGGTACGCGAGCACTACAGGCGGAATACGGAGTGCGACTCACGGTCCGCTGGGAGCCTGTGCGATGTCCACCACGACCTTGCCTGCCGCGGTGCCCTGTTCGACCGCCGCGTGTGCGTCGGCGACGGAGTCGAGGGTGAACGTGCGTGGGTCGAGCCGTGGCTTCAGGGAGCCCGCGTCGGCGAGGGCGGTGGCCTCGCGCATGATCTCGCCGTGGTGCGCGCGGTGGCTGCCGGTGAGCATGGGCATGAGGGTGAACACGCCGGAATAGGTGGCGCCCCGGAAGGAGAGGGGAGCGAGGGCGTGGGTGCCCCAGCCGAGTGCGCTGACGACGTGGCCGGTGTACGTGCGCACGGCGGTGAAGGAGGCGTCGAGCACGGGACCGCCGACGGTGTCGAAGACGACGTCGAAGCCCTCGCCGCCGGTGTGTTTGCCGACGTACTCCGCCACGGACATCGCGGTGCGGTCGATGGGCGTGGCGCCGAGGCGCGCGACCTCCTCGGCGTGGGCGGGGGAGGTGGTGGCGTAGACGTCGGCGCCGTGGGCACGGGCGATCTGGATGGCCACGTGCCCGATGCCGCCGGCTCCGCCATGGATGAGGACCTTGTGTCCGGGACGGACTCGGGCGCGGTCGATCAGGCCCTCCCACGCGGTGATGAAGACCAGAGGCAGCGCGGCGGCTTCGCGCAGGGTCAGGGCGGCGGGTTTGACGGCGAGCAACCGGGCGTCGACGGCCGCGTACTGGGCGAGGGAGCCTTGGAGGTCGCCGACCCCGCCGGTGAGTCCGTAGACCTCGTCGCCGACTTCGAATCCGGTGACGTCGGCACCGACGTGCTCGACCACACCGGCGAGGTCCAGGCCGAGTACGGCGGGCAGGACGGTCCGGGCGTGTGCGGCCTTCCCCGCCCGGATCTTGATGTCGAGCGGGTTCACTCCACTGGCCGCGATCTTCACCAGGACCTCGCCCGGGTCGGGCGCGGGCCGGGGGAGGTCTTTGAGTACCAGGGGTGCCCCGAACTGTTCGAGGATCGCTGCGCGCATGGCCCTGCCTTCCTTCCTGGAAGTTGTTCGTGAGTACGGAGCCGGGGCGTGGGGCGCCTCGCGGTCACGGGTGTGCCTGGTGGCCCGTCACGGGAGGTTTTCGGCCGTGTCGCGGCGGGTGTGGTCCTCGAGGAGGCGCCGGGCCGCGGATCTGGCCTGATCCACCACCGCGCGGTCCTGGAGCAGCCGTCCGGACGCGAGGGCGCCGTCTATCAGGAGGCCGAGGTGGCGGGCGAGGGAGTCGGGGTCGGCGGCGCCCGCCTCGGTGCTGAGCTGTGTCAGCCAGGTGTGACGGCGTTCGGTGTGCTGCACGGTGATGGCCCGGGCCTCGGAGTCGAGCGCGGTCTCGACGGCGGCACTGACGAAAGGGCAGCCGAAGAAGCCGTGCCGGTCGAAGGCGTCGGTCAGTGCGTCGAAGAGCCCGGTGATCCGGGCCGCCGCATCGTCGCCCGCCCGCTCGGCGGCCGCCTCCAGTTGGGCGCGCCAGGATATGTCGGTTCTGCGCAGGTAGGCCGCGACCAGCTCGTCCTTGGTGCGGAAGTGGACGTAGAGGGTGGATTTCGCCACCCCCGAGGCGGCGATCACCTGGTCCACGCCGACGCCCCGCAGGCCGTTCGCGTAGAACAGGTCGGCCGCCGTGTCCAGGATCTTCTCGACCGTGTTCGTCCTTCTCGTGCGCGTCGCCATGTGCGGGCACCTCCCTTAATCGAACAGACTAGTCCGTTCGATTAAGGGAGGCAATGTCGGCCACCGAGATCGGCACCCGTTTGTGCCGAACGTTTCGGACCACCGTTCCACCGTCCCGCCGTGCGTCTACGTTCCCGAGTCGGGCCTGACCGCCCGGTGCCCCGCTCTATATCCACTTCGACCGATATGATGCGTTTTGTGATCATGTCCGGACGGCTGCGGCGCCGTCGTTCCCTCGGCGGTGGCTGGTGGGAAGCTGCCCCGCTGTCACCGGTAGTCCTCACCGTCCTCATCACCTGCCTGGCGTTCTCCACACCGAGGGAGATCGCCGTCAGTCGACTCCTGCCCGCCGCCCCCGCCCTGGCTGCCGCGATGTGGCCCGTACTCCCCACGATCCTGCTGGGCACGTTCTGCCTGCTGGTCATGATCGGCCTAAGCTTCGTCTACACCGACCTGGGGACGCAGTACACCGCGGCCGCGATCGTCGCGGTCACCCTGGCGGCCGCCTACGCGAGCCATGTCCGACTTCAGCGGGAGGAGGCGCTCTTCCACATCCGCCTCGTCGCCGACGCGGCCCAGAAGGTACTGCTGCGCCCTCTGCCACGCCGCATGGACGACGTCGAGATCGAGTCGTTGTATCTGGCGGCCCAGCAACAGGCCAGGATCGGCGGCGACTTCTATGAAGCCGCCGCCACGCCGTACGGGGTCCGGCTGCTCATCGGTGACGTACGCGGCAAGGGCCTGTCCGCGGTGGGGGCGGCCTCGGCAGTGATCAGCTGCTTCAGGGAGGCCGCGTACGACGAGCCCGACCTGAGAGGCGTCATCCATCGTCTGGAGGTCAGCATCATCCGCTACAGCGCCGCGTTTCCGGCGCAGGACCTGCCGGAGCGCTTCGCCACCGCTCTCATCGCCGAGATCCCGCACGGCGGCGGCCACGTCAGACTTCTCAACTGTGGGCACCCTCCGCCGTTGCTCGCGCATCGCGGGAAGATCCGCGTCCTGGATCCCACCGCTCCCTCGCCGCCTCTCCACCTCGCGGCGCTCCTCGGAGACCACTACTGCGTCGACACCGTCGCCTTCACCCCGGGCGACCAGCTACTGCTCTACACCGACGGCGTAACGGAGACCCGGGGCCGCACCGGTGAGTTCTTCCCGCTCCCGGACTGGATGCGGCGGCAGGGCCCGACGCCGCCCCGTGAGCTGCTCGACCGGCTTCACCAGGACCTGCTGCACTACAGCGGCGGCAGGCTCAACGACGACATCGCGGCCCTCGCGGTGAGGAGCCCGAGCACCCAGGCACCGGAATACCCGGTGTAGGTGGCCCGATGCCGTGGTCGGGGCCCGCGGTCGGATCCGCGGTGCGGCGCGGGCGGTGACGCAACGAAGTCGGCCAAGGCTCGTTGATCACCGCATGAAGAACGTCATCATGGGGCGGCAGTTGCACGTCCTGGCCACGGTTGCCGCCCTGACGCTGGGAGTTGCGGGCGCGGGAAGCGCACAGGCAAGCCCGGCGGCTCGGGGTTGCCCCACTGCGGAGATCTTCGCCACCGACAACACCGCGATCATCACGGATCCGGCCGACTCCCGGCTCAACACCCGCCTGACGCGCTTCGACCAGGAGGTGCGCGAGATCATCCACGCCAATGGAGCCAGGCCCGGCTCCTCGACCCTCCTGGACGGCGTCTTCTGGTCCGGCGACCTGAAGAAAGCCACCTACGAGCGGTCACGCGAGGTCGACGTCGACCAGGTCGGCCGCGACGGGCTTCACCACATCGCCGCCGTCGTCGCCAAGCAGTACCACCAGGAATCGGTACTCACGTTCCGCTGCCTGCCGCGCACCTCGCCGGACACCGACGCGGTAGAGATCCAGGCCCCCGGCGTCAGCCGAACCCGTCTGCATGACGCGCTGCTCGCGGACGCGGAGGCCCGCGCCCGGCTCGGCGGCGGCTCGGTCACCCTGGACGGGCGGCTCATCCTCATCGCCCCGCTCGCCGACCTGCCGGTGGCCCAGAGGTTCACGGCCGAGCTCGGCGTCGACTGGAACAGCGCCGAGGTGCGCTACGGGGACGAGGAGTTCGTGAGCTGAAACCGAGTCCCGCCCGGCTGAACGTCACGCGCGCTGGGGGCCGGCCGGTAGATGCGTGACAGCCACGAAGGTCGCGAAGGCGGCAAGACTCCCGCACGCGAGACCGGGCCAGTCGGCCCAGTCGGGATCGGTGGGGGCGGACACCAGGGCTCTGATGAGCCTGTCCGCAGACCATGCTGCCGACAGAGCGGCGACGAAGGCCGGCCAGCGATGCCGTACCCCCTTGATGACGTCGTCGAGGAGGGCTTGCACGGTGCCGACGAACATCACGACCACCACCATGTCCCCCCAGCCGAGGGCGGCGGCACCGGCTCCCGCCGCGACCACGAAGACCCAGACCCGCGCGAGGGGCCGGACCGGGGCGGCATCGCGAGAGGCCTGCCGCGGCAGCCAGAAGAACCGCCGCACGCTCTCCGTGAAACCGTGCCTGTGCTCTCCGTCGTCAGATGTCACATCGCCCCCCGACTGGTGAGGTGGACCGATTCGGCCGACCGCGCCGAACCGGCTCACCCGCGGATTCGTTCGGCTCGCGTCAGCTGGACGCACGGCAGGGAACGAAGGTTGCGGCGTCAGCAACGGGAAGGGGCGGTATCCGTCGGCCCTCCGTCGCGCACTCAGTGCGCGGGCCACGGATACCGCCCCGACGGACACGGCTACGGCCGTGTCCGATGGGTCGCGTGCTCCCACAGTCGCGACCCTCCTGCAGCCGTGTCAGCCATCACGGGGTGCAGGCGGCTTGGACGGCGACGCCGGTCGGCTTGAGGGTGGAACACCTCACGAGGCCATCAGCTCCCGCACCCGCGGGGCCACCTTGGTGCCGAAGAGCTCGATGGTGGTCATGAGCGTCTCGTGCGGCAGACCGTTCATCCCGTACTTGAGGTCGAAGCGGCTCGCGTCGAGCTCCCGGAGGGTGGCGGCGATCTTCTGTGCCACGGTCTCAGGTGATCCGACGAACAGTCCGCCGCCGGGACCGACATCGTTCATGAAGTGCTCGAATGTCGGGACGCGGAATCCTCGCTGCCGGGCCATCATGCGCATGGTCTTCTCGTAGTACGGCCAGAACTCCTCCACCGCCTGCTCGTCGGTAGCGGCCACATGCCCCGGACTGTGCACGCCGACGGGCACATCGGGTCGGTCGAACTTCTCCAGCGCCTGGCGGAAGAGCTGCGAGAAGGGGGCGAACCGCGCGGTCGGACCGCTGATGATCGCGAGCATCAGCGGGAATCCGTAGCGTGCGGCACGGACGACGGACTGAGGATTGCCGCCTACGCCGATCCAGGTGGGGATCGCTCCGGACTCGCTGTGCGGGTAGACGGGCTGGTTCGCCAGCGCCGGCCGGGTGCTGCCTGACCAGGAGACGGGCTTCTCCTTGCGCAGTTCGGCGAAGAGGCCGACCTTCTCCTCGAAGAGGGTGTCGTAGTCGCCGAGGTCGTAGCCGAACAGCGGGAAGGACTCCGTGCTCGAGCCCCGGCCGAGAATCACCTCGGCACGGCCGTCGGACACGGCGTCGAGGGTCGCGTACCGCTGGTAGACCCGCACGGGATCGTCCGAGCTGATGACGGTGACACCGGATCCCAGACGTATGTGCGAAGTACGCGACGCGATCGCCCCGAGCACCACATCCGCCGCCGAGAGCGGCATCCAGTCGACGTGGTGCTCACCGATGGCGAAGTGGTCGAGTCCGACCTCATCGGCGAGGACACCCTCCGCCACCAGGTTGCGGATCGTCTCGCCGTGCGAGAGCGGTCGACCCTGGGCGTCGTCGGTGACGTCGCCGAACGTGTCCAGTCCAAGCGTGATCGGGTGCCCGCCCGCGGGGGAGGCAGCACGTTCTGACATCGGCGGATTTCTCTTTTCCCGTAACGGTCGAAAGGGGGCCTCAGGCCCCGCACCCCGCACCGGTGTCGGACGCCGGTGCGGGGCATGGGTGGGCGGCGCCCCGTGATGCCTCGCGTCAGGCGGCACGCAGCGGAGCGAGGGCGTTGCTCCACGCCACGACCTGGTCGAGGGTGGCGGTGACGGCGTCACGGTGGCTCTCGGCGGGCTTGAAGACGCTGAAGTTCTCGAAGTCGGTGAACAGGGAGAGCGCCACTTGGGAGCGGACGTCCGCCATCTGCAGTTCACCGGCGATCAGGCGCAGGTGCTCGACGGCGCGGACGCCGCCGGTGGAGCCGTAACTGACGAAGCCGACGGCCTTGTTGGCCCACTCGGCCGCCAGGAAGTCGATGGCGTTCTTCAGCGCACCGGGCACCGAGTGGTTGTACTCGGGGGTCACGATGACGAAGCCGTCGAACGAGGCGATCTTCGCGGCCCACTGCTGCGTGTGCGGCTGGCTGTACTGGCCCATCGCCGGCGGGTAGGCCTCATCCAGCAGCGGCAGCTTGTAGTCCACCAGGTCGACGAGCTCGTACTGTGCGTCGGTGCGGCGCGTGGCCAGCTCGTGCACCCAGTGGGCGACGGCCTCGCCGTTGCGTCCGGGGCGCGTGCTGCCGAGGATGATGCCGATCCTTGTCATGGTGTGCACCTTCGCTTGTATGTGTGCTTGTCGAGTCAAGTAAATGTAGGAGTGCTTGCCGTGTCAAGGAGATAGGGTGTGAGGCATGCCCTACGACGAACAGCCCCTGCGCCCCTTGGATCAGACCGAGGAATCGCTCGTGCGCGCCCTGGCCCACGTCATGATGGCGCTGCCACGACTGGTGGACGCGGACATGGTCGGCGACGGAGGGCTGCCCCTTTCCGAGTACACCCCGCTCATGTTCCTGTCCGAGGCGCCCCACCGCCGGATGCGGATGAGTGAGCTCGCCACCGCCTGCAATCTCTCGCTCAGCGGCATGACCCGTGTCGTCAACCGCCTCGAAAAGCAGGGATTCGTCCAACGAGCCAAGTGCCAGGAAGACCTGCGCGGTTGGAACGCCGTCCTCACCGACGACGGCCTCGCCCGCCTCCAGGAGGCCTGGCCCGCCCACCTGGCCAGCATCCGACGGCACGTCCTCGACAACCTCGCCGGCCATGACCTCGCCGCACTGACCGCCGCACTCGAACGCGTGGCGACGACGCCCTGACCCGGTGGCGGTCGCCTCAGCGCTCCAGGACCAGGGCCAGGCCCTGCCCGACGCCGATGCAGAGCGCGGCCAGGCCCGTGCCCGAGCCGACTTCCGCGAGCTGATGGGCAACCGCTCCGGTGATGCGAGCGCCGGAGGCGCCGAGGGGATGCCCGATGGCGACGGCGCCGCCCTTCGGGTTCAGGATGCCGGAGTCGAGTTCCGGCAGGGCGGCGAGACAGCCCAGCGCCTGGGCGGCGTATGCCTCGTTGAGTTCGACGGTGTGCAGGGCGTCGAAGGTGCGGCCCGCCTTCGTCAGGGCCTTGCGGATGGCGTCGACCGGGCCCAGGCCGAAGTACTGCGGCTCGATGCCCGTCACGGCACTGGCGCGGATCCTGGCCAGCGGCTCACGGCCCGTCTCGGCCAGCCCGGCCTCGTCGACCAGCAGCAGGGCAGCCGCGCCGTCGTTGAGCGGCGAGGCGTTGCCGGCCGTGACCGTACCGCCCGCACGGAAGACCGGCTTGAGGCGGGCCAGCGCTTCGAGTGAGGTGTCGTCCCGGATCCCCTCGTCGCGGGGCAGGTCCACACTCTCGACGGGGACCACCTCGGCGTCGTACGCACCCTCCTTCCACGCCCGGGCGGCCTTCTCGTGACTGGCGAGCGCGAAGGCGTCCTGGGCCTCGCGGGTGATGCCGTACTTGTCGGCGATCAGCTCGGCGCTCTCGCCGAGCGGGATGGTCCACGCCTCGGGCATCCGCGGGTTGACCATCCGCCAGCCGAGGGTGGTGGAGTACAGCTCCTGGTTGCCGACCGGGAAGGCCCGCTCCGGTTTGGGCAGGACCCACGGGGCGCGGCTCATGGACTCCACTCCGCCGGCCACGGCGACGGAGGCGTCGCCGAGCGCCACGGCGCGGGCGGCCTGGATGACCGCCTCCATCCCCGAGCCGCACAGCCGGTTGACGGTGGTTCCGGGGACCGTCACGGGAAGACCTGCCAGCAGCACGGCCATGCGGGCGACGTCCCGGTTGTCCTCCCCGGCGCCGTTGGCGTTTCCGAAGAACACGTCACCGATGAGGGACGGGTCCAGGGCGGGACTGCGGCGGAGCAGTTCACGTACGACTCCGGCGGCGAGGTCGTCGGGGCGCACGGCGGACAGGGCACCGCCGTAGCGGCCGATCGGGGTGCGGACGGCGTCGACGACGTAGACGTCCCGCAGGCGCTCGTTCATCGGGACTCCTTGTGGTGGGGGGAGTTGGGCAGGGGAGGGCTGAAGCGGGGTCAGCCGACGGTGTCCGGCACACGCACGGGCGCGGCGGTACGGCTGACGATCTCGTCCGTGCTGACGCCGGGAGCGGCCTCCACGAGGACGAGTCCGTCCTCGGTGACGTCCAGCACGCCGAGGTCGGTGATGACGCGGTCGACGCAGGCCACGCCGGTGAGGGGCAGGGTGCACACGTCGACGAGCTTCGGACTGCCGTCCTTGGCGCAGTGGTCCATGACGACGACGACTCGGCGGGCGCCGTGGATGAGGTCCATCGCACCGCCCATGCCCTTCACCATCTTGCCCGGGATCATCCAGTTGGCGAGATCTCCGGTGGCGGAGACCTGCATGGCTCCCAGAATGGCGGTGTCGATGTGACCGCCCCTGATCATCCCGAAGGACAACGCGGAGTCGAAGAAACTCGCACCCGGCAGTACGGTGACCGTCTCTTTGCCCGCGTTGATCAGGTCGGGGTCCACGTCCTCCTCGGCCGGGTACGGCCCGACGCCGAGGACGCCGTTCTCCGACTGGAGCACCACGTGCACTCCTTCGGCCACGTGCTCGGGCACCAGCGTGGGCAGTCCGATGCCGAGGTTGACGTAGTCGCCGTCCTGGATCTCCGCCGCCGCGCGCGCGGCCATCTCGTTCCTGGTCCATGGCATCAGTGCCGCACCGTCCCTCGTGCCGACGGCGCGGAGACAGTGCGCCGTTCGATGTGTTTGTCCGCGGCCTGCTCCGGCGTCAGTTCCACCACACGCTGGACGAACACGCCGGGGAGATGGATCTCGTCGGGGTCGAGCTCGCCGGGCTCGGCCAACTGCTCGACCTCGGCGATCGTGACGCGGCCGGCCATCGCGGCGAGCGGGTTGAAGTTGCGGGCCGAGCGGTGGAAGACGAGATTGCCGTGGCGGTCGCCCCTGGCCGCCCGCACCAGTGCGAAGTCGGTGGTGATGCCGTGCTCGAGCACATGACGCCGGCCGTCGAACTCGCGGACCTCCTTGGGCGGTGAGGTGACGGCCACGGTGCCGTCGGGGGCGTAGCGCCAGGGCAGGCCGCCCTCGGCGACCTGGGTACCGACACCTGCGGGCGTGAAGAAGGCGGGGATGCCGCATCCGCCGGCGCGCAGGCGCTCGGCGAGCGTGCCCTGCGGCGTCAGTTCGACCAGCAGTTCACCGGAGAGGTACTGGCGGGCGAACTCCTTGTTGTCGCCGACGTACGAGCCGGTGACGCGGGCTATGCGCCCGGCGGCGAGCAGGATGCCCAGGCCGCCGCCGTCCACGCCGCAGTTGTTGGAGACCACGCTCAGCCCTGTCACACCGGTCGCGTACAGCGCGTGGATCAGCACGTCGGGGACGCCGCTGAGGCCGAAGCCGCCCACGGCCAGGGACGCTCCGTCCATGACGCCTGCCAGTGCCTCCTCGGCCGTGGCAACCACCTTGTCCATGTGCACTGCGCTCCGTTCCGGTCCGGCAGACCCGCCCCGGGTGGTGTCTGCCTCTGTTCGGGTTTCCGTGTGGGGGTGTGAGTGTGTGGCTGTGCGCGGGTGTCGCGTCGTGGTCGTCAACGGTGCAGTACGGTCCTCAGGGCTTCGAGCAGCTCGCCGTATGCCGTGGAGTCGGCGTCCGGCGCCGAGGAGGCCCGCCAGGCGATGTGTCCGTCCGGTCGGACGAGCAGGCACCCGTCCTCGGCCACCTCCGATGTCCGGCGCCACTCGCCGTAGGCGTCGCGGCTGTCCTCGGCGCCGATGCGGACGCACTTCAGAGGAATCCCCAGAGCCTCGGCGCAGTCGGCCGCGGCCGACTCCCACACACCACCGGACAGGCCGGTGATCAGCGTGAGAGCTCCCTTGCCGACGACGTCCAGCGTGGACAGGCGGTGGCCGTTGCCGTCGACGAGCCAGGCGTGCGGGAGTTTCGCGCCGGGGCGGGTCGTCGGCTGGTGGAAGAGCTCCGGATCCCGGGTCCATTCCTCGGCGGCGCCGGTGTCCTGGACGACCGCGGAGGAGTCGTAGCGCTGGTTCATCTCGACGCCATGGGCGTTGAACTCGTAGTTCTTCAACTGAATGGCCTCTTCCAGCGCCTGCCGTCGCTTGGTGCCCTCGGCCGTCCCGCTGCGGCACGCGGCGAGACCGTCGACGATGTCCTCCTCCTCGCTGTACTCGTCGAGTCCCAGTGCCTGGAAGATCGGACCGAACTGGTCACGGCTGAGGTTGGCGCGATCGACGATCTGCCGGCCGACCGGTGCCCGCTCCGCGGTGTACGTGTCGAGGAGCCCCGGACCGGCCTGACCGCGGATGACCATGGCGAGCTTCCAGGCGAGGTTGTACGAGTCCTGGATCGAGGTGTTGGAACCGAGGCCGTTGGACGGCGGGTGCCGGTGCACCGCGTCCCCGGCGCAGAAGACCCGCCCGGCCGAATACGTCGTGGCATAGCTGTGGTTGACCGTCCACAGCGAGCTCGACATGATCTCGACGGGAATGTCGCGGTCGCCGATGAGGTCGTGGACGATGTCACGGGCGGTCGCCTCGTCCATGTGGGGCGGGGGCTGGTCGATGTCGTATCCCCACACCAGCAGCCATTCGTTCCACGGCCGCACCATGCGCACCAGCCCCATGCCGATGCCGCCCATGTGGGCGCCGGGACGCATCACCCAGTACAGAACGCTCGGGCGGTGGGCCACGTGCCGGGACAGGTCGGCCTTGAAGACGATGTTCATGCTGCCGGCCTTGCCGCTCTGCCCGGCGATCGGCAGTCCGATCTGCTCCGCCACGCCGCTGCGGCCGCCGTCCGCACCGATCAGGTAGCGGGCTCGCACGGTGAACTCGTCTCCGCGCACCCGGTCCCGGAGCCGGGCGGTGACGCCGTCGGCGTCCTGTTCCAGGCTGAGGAACTCGGTGTCGAAACGGATCTTGGCTCCCCGCGCCGCGGCGTTCTTCACCAGGATCGGTTCCAGAAAGGTCTGCGGAAGGTCGATCATCTGCGCGGGGCTGGCGGCACCGTACTCGGTCGCCGCGTGCGGGCCGGTGCCCCAGCTGCGGATCCGGCCGATCTCCTCGCCGGCCAGGGCGGTGCACAGAACGGTGTCGCCCATGAGTTCGGCGGGGCTCCCGGCCGCGGCGGCTTCGCCGTCCACGCCGAGGTCGCGCAGTACCTCCATGGTGCGCTGGTTGGTGATGTGCGCACGGGGGGTGTCGGCCAGCCAGCCGTACTTGGTGACGAGCAGGGTGCGAATGCCGTACGTGGCCAGGAGCAGGGCCGCGGATCCACCGGCGGGGCCACTGCCGACCACGAGGACGTCGGTGTCGTAGGTGTGGGTCGAGTCCATGAGACTGCTCCAGGTCAGTGTGCGGGGCTGTCGGCCAGGCGGGCGATGCGGAAGGTGAACTGCAGGCTGCGCCACTCCCCGTCGACGGCACGGCCGTCCGGGGTCGGTCCGACCCGGGGTGTGAAATCCACGATCAGGCCCTCCTTGACGCCGAACACGGTGTCGGAGTCGATGTAGTGGCCGCCCTTCACGAACAGCTGGGTGACCAGGCGCTGGTGGCCGGCGGCGGAGATCATGAAGTGCAGGTGGGGCGCACGGTAGGGATGACGTTCGACGGCTTGGAGCAGCTGTCCCACCGGTCCGTCGTCCGGGATCGGGTACTCGGCCGGCAGGGTCGTCCAGAAGCGCAGGCGTCCCTGCTCGTCGGTGCGCAGGCGGCCCCGCAGCACCGGTCCGTCCAACTCGGGCAACTGGACGTCGTAGAAACCGTCCTTGTTGGCCTGCCAGACGTCCGTGACGGCATCCGGCACGGGCCGTCCGTCCGTATCGGTGATGAGGATGTCGGCCCACAGGGGAGTGCCGGCCACCCCCTGTGAGATGTCGCCGCCCTGTGCGGTTTCCGGCGGCCCGTCCGTGTAGAAGGGGCCGAGGACCGCTGACGGTGTGGTCTGCGGGGTGCGTGAATGGGTGAGCAGGTCGACGATGCTGGAGACACCGAGTGTGTCGGACAGCAGCACGAACTCCTGACGGGTGCTGGTGGAGATCTGTCCGGTACGGGTCAGGAAGTCGATGGCCTGTTCCCACTCGGATTCGGTGACGTCATTGCTCGTCACGAAGTGGTGCAGGTGCCGTACGAGATCGCTGAGCAGCTGCCTGCCCCGCGGATCGGGTGCGTCCGCGAAGCTCTCCACCACCTGTGCGGTCAGGCGCTCCACGTCCGAAACCACTCCGTGCGCCGCGGGGGCCGCCGGCCCAGGGGTTCGCGGAGCGGGAGTCGGCGCCGCGGGAACCGTCGGACGGCGGCCCTGCCAGGCGTCGCGCAACAGGCTCTCGATTCCCGTGGGCGTCAGCTCACGGGGGTTGGGGTACGGCGTGGCGACCGCCAGCCGCGCGGCCTGCGGCAGATCCGCCTCCGCCATGCCCAGCTCGCGCAGCGAGGTGGGGCCCCCGAGCGAGGTGATCAGGTCGAACATCCCGCTCGGAGCGTCCGGCACGCCGAGTGCGTCGGCGATGCGGCTCATGGCGTCCCGAGCGGCCGGGGCGTTGTAGGCCATCGCGTGGGGCAGGATCACGGTGTGCGTCGCGGCGTGCGCCAAGTCGAACGCACCCCCCAGTGTGTGGCACAGCTTGTGATGCAGGCCCATACCGACGGAGCCGAGGCAGGTACCGGCCAGCCACGCGGCACGCAGGAGGTCGGCGCGTGCCGCGGTGTCGGACGGCTCGGCCACGAGAGCCGGCAGGGCGCGGGCGCTCAGCGCGATCGCATCGAGCGCCATGGCGTCGATGACGGGGTTCGCCTGTGGCGCGTACAGGGCTTCCACGGCGTGTGCCATGGCGTTGACCGCGCTGGTGACCGACAGGCCCACCGGCAGGCCGAGGGTGAACTCGACGTCGTAGACGACGGTCTCGGGCAGGATCGCGGGCGAGGCCACCGTGGTCTTGCGTCCGTCCTGTGTCTCTCCGAGGACGGGGGTGACTTCCGAACCCGCGTAGGTGGTGGGAAGGATCAGCTGCGGCAGATCGGTGCGGAGCGCGAGTGCCTTGGCCAGCCCCGTGGTGGAACCGCCGCCGACGGCCACCAGGCAGTCGGCGGAGTGTTCCCGGAGGACGTCGAGGGCCCGCTCGGTCACCTCGACCGGAGTGTGCATGGTGGCACCGTCGAACTCCGCCACGATGACGTCACCGAGGACATCACGGACCCGGGCGGCGGCCTTGGCCACCGACGGAGTGGACAGGAGGAGGACTCGGGAACAGCCGAGTCGCTCGACCTCCTCGCGGACCTGGCTGACCGTTCCGGTGCCGAAGACGATCCGCGAGGGATGGGAGGTGTACACGAAATTCCTCATGGGGGTCCGCCTTCGCGTTGCCGTGGGTCCCTGAATTTCTGACACCGAGTGTGGGGACGGCGGGCCCTCGGACTCCTGCACGTTTCGAGCGTGTTTCTGCAGGATCGGCGCGGTGCCCTGGCCCTGGCGGGGGCGAGGGGTGGGGGCGCGAGGTGGATGCGGTGCCTGTGTTGCGCCGCAGAAAAGGGCCGGGGCGGGCCGCGGAACGCGGCGTCAGCCCGCGCGTCGGACCGCGGCGGGGGTCGTGCCGAGCTTGGCGCGCATCACGCGCGTCAGGTGTTCCTGATGGGAGAAGCCACAGTGGACGGCCACGTCGGGGATGGGCAGGACCGTGGTGCGCAGCATCCGGCGTGCGTGGTCCAGCCGCAGTTGCAACAGGAACTGGTGCGGAGATTTTCCGGTGCTGGTCCTGAACTGCCGACTGAACTGGCTCGCACTCAGCCCGGTGGCGGCGGCCAGATCGGAGACGCGCAGCGGGTCGGAGATGTGCTGCTCCATCAACTCCCGTGCGGACACGAGCTGCTGAGAGGTCAGCCCCGACATCGCGCCGGCCGGGGCCGCGGGCCGACCGGCCGTGTGCGCGTGGGCGAGCTGGGCGGCGAGCATGCCGACGAGGTGATCGACGTAGGTGCGCGCGGAGGGCTCCCACTGCCGCACGACGCCGTCCAGAGTCAGCATGACCTGCTCGATCAGGGGATCCGAGCTGCCCAGTTCCTCGGCGAGTTCCACCGCCTCACGGCCGCCATGCGCTTCCTGGAGGGCCGAGTCGCTGAGATAGAGGTGGACGGTGTCGAGGCCCCCCTGGAGTTCGACATCCAGGGCGCGACCTGCCGGGTGGACAAAGAGCCCCCCGGCCGGAATCCGCTGGGCCCGCATCGACCGGCCGGACCGGCGTCGGACGGTGACCGGTCCACTGAGGTGAAGGATCAGCAGGTGAGTGGGGGCACCGTCGAAGGTCGAGTGGTACGGCGTTTCCCGCTGGGTGGACAGATACGCGTGCTCCCAGCCCAGACCCGAGCTCGTCCGGTCCGGGGCGACCCATTCCTGGCGCAGGATGCCGCCCGTGTCGAGGAGCCCCAGCTCAGACATAGTTCCATCCCCGATCTCGGCGGTGGTGCCCATGCGAGCCTCCCATACGGTCGGCGATCAGGTCCATATTGTTGAGTGCTAAATCATTGCCGGATATTCCCGCCGGGAGGAGGTGGCGGATCGGTCGGCGGGGCGCCGACGAATGGTCAGGTCGGTCGGGCAGGCCGGGTCCGGAACACACGGTCGTCGGGTGGTTGCGTGAACGTTGTCCATGCAATCCCGGTGGAGCCTGGCCTGCCGGGACGTCGAGGAGGCTTTCGGTTCAGCGGTTCAGCGACTCGGCGGCTCAGTGACGCAGCGACTCGGCGGTTCAGTGGCTCGGTCCCGGGTTGTCCTGCGGCCGGCCGGCCGCCTCGACGGCTTTCGCCGTGACGTCGGTCGCGGCGCGCGTGGCCCTTCCGGTCACCCGCCAGGCGACCATGCGCAGCGCGGTGGCCGGAGCGGGCGGGAAGACGCCGAGCTGGCCGAGCATGGTCATGTCGTCGCGCACCGCTTCGTGTCCGACCACTTTGCCGTCGCGGAGTTCGAGCACGTGGATCTGTTCGAAGTCGATGTCACGCCCGGTGGGGGGTATGGCCTGGTCGAGAGCGCCGTCACGGAAGCGGACGAAGGGACCTGTGTGGCGGCCCTGCATGCGAAGCCGTACCCAGACCTGCTCGTCGTTGCGGGCGATGCCGAGGACGGGGAAGGTCAGGTCGCTGAAGGCGAAGCGCATCCACGCGCTGGAGGCAAGGACTCCCGCCGGTCCG
Source organism: Streptomyces sp. GbtcB7 (assembly GCF_019091445.1). Taxonomy (NCBI): domain Bacteria; kingdom Bacillati; phylum Actinomycetota; class Actinomycetes; order Kitasatosporales; family Streptomycetaceae; genus Streptomyces; species Streptomyces sp. GbtcB7. The sequence goes on along the minus strand of NZ_JAGXJM010000016.1, from coordinate 91,383 downwards.
GGGAGTGCGCAGGCCGTGGGCGACACGGCTGCCTCGCGGTTGTGGAAGTCCTCGTGTACCACCTCGGCGGCCAGTGCCGGATCGCCTGTCTCGAGGACCCGGAAGAGTCCGTGGGCCAGGTCCGTGGCATCCATGCCCATTGCGTTGATCCCTTTCGACGGGTGTGTGATCCGAAGGGTGACGCCGACCGGTCCGAGGGGGACAGCGGCGCGGTCGTAGCCGGGGCCGAGCGCGAGGCCGGCCGGCGGATATTGAGGTTATAGCACGCCTAATGAATTCACGCCTTAGGATGACGCCATGCCGTCCAAGCGCCGCTACGTCTCCCCGCTGCGCGAGCAGGCCGCCGCACGGACGCGGACGCTGATCCTCGGGCAGGCCACGAAACTGTTCGCCGAGCACGGCTACGGTCGCGTGACCGTCGCCGACATCGCTTCAGCGGCCGGCGTCGCCTCGAAGACCGTCTTCGCGAGTGTCGGGAGCAAGAGCGACATCCTGAACCGGATCGTCGACCAGGGTGTGATCGCTTCTGGTTACGAGCAGGCCATGGAGGACCTGCTCGCCCTGCGGACGCCGGAGTCGGTCCTGAAAGCCCTGGCCCACGGCACGCGGATGGGCAACGAGGGGCAGTTCGCCGTGCATGAAGCGATCCGCAAGGCGCTGCCCGTACATGAGAACGGCGAGGCCCTGTGGGAGCGCGCGACCGCGGCGTACCGGGACGCACTCCGCGCGACCGCCCACCACCTGCACCACCTGACCCCGCCGCCCTCCCACTCGGTGAAGGAGACGGCCGACCTTCTCTGGTACTGGTTCGGTCCCACCGGCTGGCGAACGCTCGTGGTGGAGAACGGCTGGTCATGGGAGCGCGCCGAGGAAGTCCTCTACCGCACTTCGGTCGCCACCCTTCGCTGACACCGTTCGCCGAAAGCCGCCTGCACGACGACGCTGGTCCGGACGCCGCTCGACAGCTCCACACGCGCTCAGGACTCATTCCGGCGGCTGAAGCTGCGCCACGCACCGCGATGCCGCGTCGGTCTCCACGACCGTTCGAAGAACCGGGGACGGTTGTGGCCGAAGAGGGCAGGGCCTTCGAAATGCCCTCGCAGGCCGATCAGGCGTCGCTCATGTCGTACGGATGGGTTCGTCGGGATGCGATCAGCGGCAGACTTTGGAAAGGTCCCGGCCGTGGGCCGGGGCGATCCGCGGGTCCGGAAGGGAGATCGAGATGGCACGAGTTCTCTACACGGCGGAGGCAACCGTGACCGGCGGCCGTGTAAGCGGCCACGGGCGCACCCATGACGGAGTCCTGGACGTCCAGCTCCGTGTGCCGAAGGAGATGGGCGGCGACGGGGGTGGCACGAACCCCGAACAGCTCTTCGCGGTGGGTTATGCGGCCTGCTTCGAGGGCGCACTCGGCGTGGTGGGCCGTCGCGAAAGGGTCGAAACGGGCGACGCTTCGATCGAGAGCCGTGTCAGCCTCCTGCCCACCGAGGATCGTGGGTTCGCACTTGCCGTGGAGCTCCACGTGACCCTGCCGCAGATCTCGGATCCCGAGCAGGCAGCACAGATCGTCGCGGCCGCACATCAGGTGTGTCCCTACTCGAACGCCACCCGGGGCAACATCGACGTCACCTTGACCGCCAACGGTCACGAGGTCGACTCGGGCGTCGACGACTGAGCCGGCGCCGCCCAGGCCCGGCCCACTCCCGGCGGGGAGCGGCTCCTTCTGGGTCGGGCCACCACAACGACAGGTGGGCGCGGTCGACAACGACAGGTGCGCGCGGTAGCCGTCGGGTGGTCCGTCTCAGTGCGGGACGGCGGCCTCGACCAGGGCCGCGGCTACGGTACGGGCCGCTGATTCGGCGCTGGGGTCGCGGTCCAGCCAGGCGCTGATCCCGGCGCCGTCGTAGAGCAGGATCAGTTGGTGGGCGAGTGACTTCGCGTCCGTGGCGCCTGCCTGCTGGGCGAGGTCGAAGAACAGCTCGTGCAGCCAGGTGCGATAGTCCTGCGCCGTCTGTTCGACGACACCGCCGGGCGGGGCGTCGGCACTCGCGCTGATGAACGCGCAGCCGCGGAACCCCGGCTCGGTGAACGACAGCCCCTGCACCTCGAACGCGCCGACCAGGCGCTCTTTCGGGGAGTCGTAGCGGGCTTCGAGTTCGCGTGCCATGCGCTCGGCGGTCGCCGTGTGCCGTGCCTGGAGATAGGCGCGGACCAGGCCGTCCTTGCTGCCGAAGGCGCTGTACAGCGTTGCCTTGGCGACTCCGGCGTGCTCGATGACGCGGTCGATCCCGACCGACTGGACTCCCTCGGCGTAGAACAGCTCGTTGGCGGCGGCCAGCAGCCGCGCCCGTGCGGCCACGCTGCGTTCCCGGGGGGACAGCACCTTCTCAGACATGGGTGCACATTAGCAGACAGATCTGTCTGTCTGCAATTGACCGCCCCTTTCTCATCCGTCTCCCTTGACGCATCCAGACAGGTCTGTCTAGGTTGGAATTGTTGCCAGACAGACCGGTCTGGATGACATCTTCGGAAGGCGCATCCCATGTCTGTGGAGCGCGAGGACAACCTCGACCTGCGACCCATTACCGCCCTGGTCACCGGGGCCACGTCCGGCATCGGCCGGGCGATCGCCAAGCGGCTCGCCGCCGACGGCATGTCCGTCGTCGTGACCGGCCGCAACGCCCAGCGCGGCGCCGAGACCGTCAACGAGATCACCGCGGACGGCGGCCATGCCCGGTTCGTCGAGGCGGACCTCGAGGACCCGGCCGGCATCGAGCGCCTCGCCGCCGAGGCCGGTGAGATCGACGTCCTGGTCAACAACGCCGGGCACGCGGTCTGGGCACCGACCGAGGAGATGAAGGTCTCCGACTACGACGCGATGTTCGCCGGCAACGTCCGTGCGGCGTTCTTCCTCGTGGCGGCATTCGCCCCTGCGATGGCGGCGAAGGGATCGGGTAACGTGATCAATATCGGCAGCATGGCGGGCAGCGTCGGCCTGGCCAGCGGTGCCGCGTACGGCGCGACCAAGGCCGCGCTGGCATCCTTGACGCAAGGCTGGACGGCCGAGTACAGCGGCCGCGGCGTCCGCTTCAACACCGTTGCCCCCGGTCCCGTCTACACCCGGCCCGAGGCCCGCGACCTGTTCGACGCCCTCGGCGAGACCACCGCGATGAAACGCGCGGCCGAGCCCGCCGAGGTCGCCGAGGTCGTCGCCTTCCTCGTGTCGCCGAAGGCCGGCTATGTCACCGGCGCGACCATCGCCGTCGACGGCGGCCGCACCGCCATCTGAACCCGCCCGCTCCTTATGCGGGGATCGGGCACCAGGGCTGATTCGACGCACATATGACACATATGAAAGGTCACAGCCATGAACAGGCTGGACGGCAAGGTCGCCGTCGTCACCGGCGGCAGTAGCGGTATCGGATTTGCGACCGCGCAACAGTTCGTGGAGGAAGGTGCCTTCGTGTTCATCACCGGACGGCGCCGGCCCGAACTGGACAAGGCGAAAGACGAGATCGGCAGGAACGTCACGACCGTCCAGGGTGACGTCAGCGTCTCCGCCGACCTCGACCGGCTCTTCCGGACCGTCGCGGAGGAGAAGGGGAAGATCGACGTCGTCGTCGCCAACTCGGGTCTGGTCGATCCGCAGGTGTTCGGCCGGATCACCGAAGCGAGTTTCGACCGTACCTTCAACGTCAACGCCCGTGGCACCCTCTTCACCGCCCAGAAGGCCTTGCCCTTGATGAACGACGGCGGTTCGATCATCCTCGTCGGATCGATCGCGGGCCACGTCGGCGTCGAGGGGTACACCACCTACAGCGCCACCAAAGCCGCGCTGCGCTCCTACGCCCGCACCTGGACCAAGGAGCTCAAGGGCCGCGGCATCCGGGTCAACGTCCTCAGCCCCGGCCCGATCGACACCCCGATCATGGACAGCCAGGCGGACTCCAAGGAAGGTGCCGACGCGATCAGGGCGGCCTTCGCATCCGTCATCCCACTCGGACGCATGGGACGTCCCGAGGAAGTCGCCGCGGCCGCCGTCTTCCTCGCATCCGACGAGAGCAGCTTCTGTGCAGGCATGGAACTGAGCGTCGACGGCGGTATGGCACAAGTCTGAGGCGGGAGCCCGTCGAACGGGGGCTCTCGACCCCGTCACGTCGCGGCAGGTCAGGCGCCTCCCTGCAAGCCCGCCCGGAGGGCGTCGAGCAACTGGTCCAAGTTTCCCAGCTGTTCGGCGCCCATCGCTCCGAAGACCTCCCGCAACACCCCTACCCTCGCCGCGGTCCCCGCGGCGAGCGCCTTGGCGCCCTCCGGGGTGAGGCGCACCAGCTTGGAGCGCCCGTCCTGAGATCGGGCGAGGCGAAGCGGTTCAGCGTGCGCTGCGGGAGGCCACGGCCGAACTCGTCCACGACATCCGGCGGCCGCGCAACGCCTGAACGACACCGCCCGCCCCGCCCGACGGGAGTGCTCCAGTCAGTGAATGGCCATGCCCAGAAGATGTAGACACTGGCATCATTGTTGTCGTTGACATCATTGTTTCCAGTGACTACATTCAGGGTCGCAGATCCTGCGGAAACCCCGAGGGCTGTTCGTCGAGGCGGCAGGTCGACAGTGAACCTTCCGTCTCATCTCAGCCTCGGCCCACCCGGCTATCACCACGGAGACCTCTCATGCCTCTGCCGCGCCTCGGGCGGTTGCTTCGCCCCGCCGCCTTCGGCGGCATCCCCACCGGTGCACGACTGGAGCGTATGCAGGCATCTCCTCAGTACGCCGACGGCAGCTTCCGCAACCCGACGGACACCCTCACCATGGCCTCCGGCTCCGCGCTCGACTTGGCCCGGACGAACGTCCACCGGGCCGATCGCGTCCGTCGCAGGCCGGCCACGGCGATCCCCCTGCACCGACCGGCCCTCACGGGACCCGACGCGGCGCCGGAATCCGGTCTGCGACTGACCTGGACGGGGCATTCCACCGTTCTCACTGAGATTGACGGCGCAAGGCTGCTGTTCGACCCGGTATGGGGCGAGCGTTGCTCACCGGTGGGCTTCGCGGGACCCCGACGACTCCACCCGGTCCCGTTGCCCCTTGAGGACCTCGGCCCCGTGGACGTGGTGGTGATCTCCCACGACCACTACGACCATCTGGACATGCCCACCATTCGCGCCCTCGCCGGCACGGGCGCCCAGTTCGCGGCCCCGTTGGGCGTGGGGGCGCACCTGGAGCGCTGGGGAGTCGCACCAGAACGGATCACGGAACTGGACTGGCACGAGTCGACACGGGTCGCAGGTCTGACACTGACTGCCACACCCGCCCGGCACTTCTGCGGACGGGCCCTCCACCGCCGCACACTCTGGGCATCCTGGGTGGCGACCGGCCCCACGCACCAGGTCTTCCACAGCGGGGACACGGGTTACTTTCCCGGCTTCGCCGAAATCGGGGCGGCACACGGCCCGTTCGACGCGGTGATGATGCAGATCGGCGCCTACAGCGACTTCTGGCCGGACATCCACATGACGCCGGAGGAGGGTCTCCGCGCCCATCTCGACCTGGGCGGAGGCGAGCCGCACGGCGTGCTGCTGCCGATCCACTGGGGCACCTTCAACCTGGCCCCGCATCCGTGGGAGGAGCCCGCCGAGCGCACGTACGCGGCCGCTGCTGAAGCAGGTGCTCGGGTTGCCCTGCCCATACCGGGTCAACCCTTCGAACCTGGCGGCGAATTGCCTCAAGCCCCGTGGTGGCGCACGGTGGCAGCGCCCGCATCCGACGCAGCCTCGACCGTCTCCAAGGCCCGCCACCCGGCGGGCGCTCGCCCCGCTCCGGCCCAGCAGCAGCCGTAACTCCGACGCACGACAGGGCCGCGAGCGGTGTCTCGCGGCCCTGTATCGACCTGAGTCGCGCGGGCGCTTGCGGTCACTGGCCGGGCGGGGACTCCGGCAGCTCCGCCGCGCGGCGGCCGGGCCGTACCGCGCCCGCACTCCGCATCGGTTGTCTATCCGTGGTCCGGACCTGGTTGGGCGGTGTCGTTCGAGGTTGCTTCGGGTCTGGTGTGGAGGACTTCGCGGGCCTGTTCGGCGGCGCGGGTGATGCTCTCGCTGATGAAGTCGAGGAAGCGGGCGATGTTCTCCAGGCGGGTGGCGGCGGGGGTGTGGGGGCCGAGGATGGCGACGCCTTGGCGTGCGGTTTCGACGAGTTGGTCGTTGGCTCGGGCGCTGGCGATCGTCGCCTCGTACCAGGCGTCGTCGTCGACGACGTAGCGGTCGCGGCGGCGTTCGTCGCGTTCCCGGCGGACGAGGCTCTGGCTCTCCAGGAAGGCGATCGCTTTGGAGATGGACGCCGGGCTGACCTGGAGGCGCTGGGCGAGCTGGGACGCGGTGAGGCTGCCCGCGTCGGTGGTGAACAGGCAGGTCAGCACCCGGGCCGTCATCTTGGTCAGGCCCGAAGCCATGAGGACGGTGGTGAACGTCTCCTCGTACTCGGCCACGGCCTCGGCGTCGCGTCCGTGCGGCTGGGCAATTGACTCCGGCCCTCGGGAGGAGGCGGGCCGACGCCGGTGCGCGCGGCGTTCGGTGGCGCGGTGGGCCAGGTCGGCGCGGTAGGCGGTGGGGCCGCCGTTGCGCATCACCTCACGCGTGATCGTCGAGGTGGGACGGTCGAGGCGTCGGGCGATCTCCGCGTAGGGGAGGTTGTCGGCCAGCCCCAACGCGATCTGCTGGCGTTCCTGCTGGGTGAGCCTGCCTCCCGGCATCGCAATCTCCTTGATGGTCCTTCGCGGCGGTCCCTGATCCCCCCACTGTAGCGTTCACGTCTCGCCCATTGCAATGACCGGAGCAATGGGCGTTGCGTTACCTTCAAAGCCGTTGCAACAGTTTCCTGGCATCTACCTGCACAGATGCCAATTCTGTGCAACAAGCTCGTTGTCTGATTCTGGAAAGCAACGTAGCGTTTCCGATGTCAGAAACAACGAGCGAGCACGGGAGAACATGATGCAGAAGTTCGACACCCCCGCCCCGATCTCCGCCGTCCTGGACATCCCCGCCGGACGCGTCCAGTTCATCGCCGCGGACCGCGCCGACACCACCGTCGAGGTCCTGCCCGCCGACCCCTCCAAGAGCCGCGACACCAAGACCGCCGAGCAGACAGAGGTCGCCTACGCCGACGGCGTCCTGCGGATCACGGCCTCGACCCCCGACAACAAGCTCTTCGGCCCCTCCGGATCCCTGGAGGTCACCGTCCAGCTGCCGGCCGGCTCCCGCATCGAGGCCCAGACCGCCAGCGCCGAGCTCCGCGGCGTCGGACGCCTCGGCGACGTCGCCTTCGAAGGCGCGTACCGCCAGATCAAGATCGACGAGGCCGCGAGTGTCCGCCTCACCGCGATCGACGGCGACGTCGAGGTCGGCCGGCTGGGCGGCTCCGCTGAGATCAGCACCGCTAGGGGCGACATCCGGATCACCGAGGCCGTGCGCGGCACGGTCGTGCTCCGCACCCAGTCCGGCGACATCTCGGTCGGCGCCGCCGCCGGCGTCTCGGCCACCCTGGACGCCGGCACCGCCTACGGCCGCGTCAGCAACGCCCTCAAGAACGACGGCACCGCCGAACTCGACATCCGCGCCACCACCTCCCGCGGCGACATCACCGCCCGCAGCCTCTGAACAAACTGAAGCAGAACCAGCCAGGGGGAACACATGACGAAGAACAGCACTTCCTCGACCGGTTCGAAGTGGACCGGCATGGTGCCGGTCGACGATACGGCCCTGGCCGTCACCGACACCGGCGGACCCGGTGTCCCTGTGGTCTACCTCAATGGCCAGTTCGCCACTCAGGGGTACTGGCGGCGGGTCATCGCCGAACTGGGAACAGGGTGGCGGCACATCACCTACGACGAGCGGGCCCGCGGCAGATCGAAGAGCTCGGCGGACTATTCCTTCGAGGCAGCCGTCCGGGACGTCGATGCCGTTCTCGCGGCCAGGGGTGTGGACCGGGCGCTGGTGGTGGGCTGGTCCTACGGGGCGGTCGTCGGGGCGCACTGGGCCGGCCGGAATCCGGAGCGTGCCCTGGGCACGGTCCTGGTCGACGGCGCGTTCCCCTACGACTGGCTCGACGAGGCCATGGAGCAGCGGATCCGGAAGCTGTTCCGGCGGATGGGCTGGTTCCTGCCGCTGCTGCGCCCGACGGGGCTGGCCCCGCGGATGACCGCCGAGCAGCAGGCGAACAGCAACATCGAGCTCGGCAGGCTCTCCCGCGAGCGCGAGCTGGGCCCCGTGCTGGACGACATCACCGTCCCCGTGCGGTACGTGGTCGCTTCGGGGACGTCCTTCGGAAGTCGCGGTGACGAGCAGGAACGGATACGCACCGGCCTCGACGCGGTGACCACCAGCAACCCGAACATCCAGATCAGTGCGAAGGTCGCCGGCAACCACGGTGCGATCCTCAAGAAGGACTTCCCGTCCATCGCCGAGGCCGTACGCGAGGTCGCCGCCCTCGACCGCGCGGGGCGGACGGGGTGAAGCTGTAGCGGCCGAGCACGTTGAGGGGGTCACGGAAGCGCGGAGGAGAAGCGCCGGCGAACTTCCCGTACGCCTCGGCCTGTTCATCAGTAGTGCCGGTCCGGGCCCCTTGGGCGCGGACCGGCACACGCGGGTCGATCGATCCCGTCAGTGGCTGTGGCCGCCACCGCCATGGCCGCTGTTGTGGTGGATGCCGTCGGGGCCGACGATCGTCCACGGACGCATCAGGTCGTCGTCTTCGTGTTCGAGGAGGTGGCAGTGGTGGATGTACGTCGCCGGGAGCTCGGCGCCACTGTCCGGAATCGACGCGATCTCATCCTTCGGCGGGATGAATTCCTCAATGATGATTCTGGTCACCATCTGCGCAGGGGCCTTGACCGTGTCCTTGTAGGACAGCGCTTCGTCCGGGTCCGGCGGAATCGGTGGGCCGGTGAAGTAGTTGGCCAACACCGGGTGGTCCTTTGGTTTGCGGCCACCGTAGATCCACTTTTCGTAATCCTTCTGGTAGGCGGCCGCGTCGATCGGCTGCCTGTTCAGCACCTGGAAGTTGACGAGGTGGACATGCATCGGGTGGGCGTCGTGGTTGGGATTGATGTACTCCCAGATCTCGGTAGAACCCTCCTTGATGAAGTCCTGGGACGGCTCCATGTATGGCACCGCGTTGAACGTCATCGTCCTGTAAAGCTCGTGCTGGTACACGACCCATTCCCGCCGACGGGTGTGCGGTTTCGGCTTGATGGGTGCGACCGCCTTCAGCCTGAGTTTCTCGGGTGGCGTCGTCCTGTCCTCACCTCCGGACAATTGCTTGGTGACCCGGAATTGCATGATGTCTGCGATTTCCGGTCCGCAGCCGGGGATGCCGGGGAAGTGGACCTGCGTTCCCGGGTAGTTCGTCAATTTGACCTTCGTGCCCGGGCGCACCCGACTGAAGTCGACGATCAGGTCGTACCGCTCGGCTGGACTGATCAGGAAGTCCAGCATGTGCAACGGGGCGCGGAAGCCGCCGTCGGTGCCGATCAGCCAGAACGGCAGTGGGGGCTCAAGAAGTGCGTCTCTGGGGTCTACGTCGAACCTCAGCCGCCAGAAACGCTCGTTCGAAGCGTTGAGAATGCGCAGCCGGTAGCGTCGCGGTTCGACGTCAAGGTAAGGGTATGCCTTCCCGTTGACGACCGGGGTGTCCTCGCCTTCCCTGTCGGTCATCGTGTAGGCGAGCGAGCCGTTCGCGTTGAAGGTCCGGTCCTGCAGGATGAGGGGGACCTCGAATTCGCCTCGCGGCAGCCCGAGCCGCTCGTCGGCGGGGTCACGAATGAGGTAGAGACCGGCAAGGCCCGCATAGACGTTGAGAGCGCTCATCCCCATGGCGTGATCGTGATACCAGAGCATGCACGCATGGTCGTGGTTGGTGTAGCCGTAGATCGCTTCGTTGGGTTTGACCCGGCTCGGGTCCAGGGTGGTGTAGCCCTCGGCGTGGAAGCCCTTCGGGCTGAACGACTGCAGCGGCAGGCCGTCGGACTGTGGTGCTGTGTAACCGCCGTGCTGGTGTACGACGTTCCACACGTTGATGTCATCGGGGAACTGCGGGACGTACTTGTAGGGAGGCGGAGGGATCGGGGCGACGACGGGCTTCTTCTCGCGAATCATGTCGATCACGTGCTGGAACATGTGGGTGGTCGGCAGCTCGTTGCGCCACTTGACGACCGTCGGGTGGTCCCTGGTCACGCTGAAGGTCGGCCCGAGATAGCCCATGCCGATCGGCCTGTGAGGATCGTGCGGGTTCGTGGCCCAGTAGCCCCACGCGGGTGACGGCTCGAGATCCCGGTGGAATTGCCACGAGCCCTGCCGCATCGTGACCTCGTAGTAGTCGGCGCCTGGATAGACGGAAGGATCAGAGATGGCTGTCATCGGCCTGGGCAGCGGGTCGACGAACTTCTCCAGCGGAGGGGTGTTCGGCGTCCCCGAGGGGTCCTCACACCCTGCCGGCGGGTGAGCCGTCGCCGAATACGCCCGCGTTCCCAGAAAATCCCGCGGAAGCATGGCCGCAGCCCCCAGGCCACCGGCCATGAGGAATTTCCTTCGCTCGATCATCGTCCCCGTCCTTCCGTCGCCTCACGTAGCGCCCAAGGAATACAGGGGGCTGGTTCGGAACGTAACCGCAGCGCGCCGGTCCGTTCTGATGGGGCCACTCATTGAGCCGATCTGAGCAGCAAATCGGAAGGCGTCGGAATTGGAATCAAACTATTACCGCCAGTCGTTGCTGCTTTCCTGTGTGTCAATTCAATACCTTGTTGTCGTGGTGGAAGCGGTCGGTGGTCAGTTCGGCGACGCGGGTGGCGGGCAGGGCGTAGCGTCTGAGCAGGGCGCCGGTGATGCGAGCTCCTGAGCAGGTCCCGGACGCGGGGGCGCGACCTGACGAACGGTGAAGTTCCGTCCTCAATCACCGTGAACCGTGGTCAACATCGTTCTAGCATCTGTCAGGTGAAGATCCATGGAATATTCAAAAAGGGCCTGAGACCCGCTGCGGCCACCGCGTATTTGGCGGTGGCCATGCTGTTGGTGTCGGCGGGCACCGCTCAGGCGGCCCCCGGCGACAACCCCAACAAGCTGACCACGATCACCTCGTCCTCGGAGCTGTCGAAGCTCCAACTGGTCGAGCACCGGGTCCCGACGGCCTCTCTCGACAACCTGGCGAGCGAGATGGGCACGTCCCGCGGGGTCGACCAGGTCCTCGCCAGTGCCAACCACCCGATGCGGAACGCGGCGAACTGCTACGGCACCGAGACCGCCGCCCTACCGGTGAAACCGACCGCCGAGTCCTCGTACTGCTGGGACACCGGTGACGCGGTCACACAGGACTGGCTGCCGCAGTCCGTGACCTCCTCCGGAGATGCGGACAACGACGGTGTGTGGGGCACCAACAAGGTCATCCTGTCCGGGTGGGGACAGAACGGCACGACCACCACGGACCACATGGGCCGTATCGCCTTCATCGACGCCAACGACCCGAACAACCTCAAGTACCGCTGGGTGCTGCCGGTCATCCCGCTCAACGGCGGCACCGACTACCGCGCGCTCAAGTCCCACATGGGCGGCATGGTCTGGTACCAGGACAAGCTGATCGTCACGTCGTGGGAGAAGGACTCCGACAACAACGTGATGTACATCTTCGACATGAAGCGCATCCTCCAGGCGACCGTCAACAGTTCCGCGGTCGGCAAGGTGAGTGGCGGATGGTCGGCGGACGGCTACCAGTACGTGATGCCGGCCGTCGGCTCCTACAGCCTCGCCGGAGGAGCCTGTAGTTCGACCAACGACGACTCCCTGCCGTGCTTCGGCTCCATCTCGCTGGATCGCAGCAGCGTGCCGGACAGCCTGGTCGCCACCGAGTGGTTCTCCTCCGGCGGCACGGAGCCGGCCCGCATCTGGCGGTACGACTTCAGCTCCGAGCCCGGCTACCTCGCCACGGACAGCAGCAGCCACGTGAACGCCTCGGCGGCGTACGAGACGAACGCCGTCGGGTTGCAGGGCGTGCTGTCGCACAGCGCCACCAGCGGTGGCACTCCGAACTTCTACGTCGACGACGCGCGCGGCGGTGTCGGCCAGCACGGCATCCTGTGGCGGCAGAACACCAGCGGAGCCACGGCGGCCGCCAACTGCGGGCAGGACATCATGTACGCCTGCTGGGGCCAGCACACCGAGAGCATGTCCTACTGGTGGAGTACGGGCCGGGTGTGGACGCTCACCGAATGGGCGGCCGACAGCGCAGGGCACTGGACAGGAACCGACAATGCGATTCCGCAACGGGTGCTGTTCTCCGTACCGCTGTCCTCGATAGACAGCTCACTCAGCTGACGGGGATGTGTGCCCCGGGACAGCGATTCCCGGGGTACACATCCCGTCACGCGTCACCGAGCGGTTCACCCAGTTCCTCGAGGCGGACACGGACGCGCTCGGCGTCGGGGTGGGCGAGTTCGGTGAAGAGGGTGAGGGCGCCGCGCCAGGCGGCGCGGGCGGCCTCGTGGTCGCCTGTCGCACGGTGCGTGTCACCGATACGGACGAGGGTTCCGGCCTCCTCGGCCGGCACTCCCAGGTCCCGAAAGATGGTGAGAGCGTTGCGGTAACTGGTGAGGGCCTGTGGGTGGTCGCCGAGGTTGTGGTGGGCGTAGGCGATGCTGTCCCAGGTGGCGGCCTGGCCGATGTGGTCTCCGAGATCCCGCTGAATGGTCAAGGCCTCTAGGCAGTGGTCGAGGGCTTGTTGGTGATCCCCGAGCGTCGCGTGGTCCCAGCCGACCGCGTTGAGGGCGGTCGCCTGCGCGGCCCGCCGGCCGGTGGCCCGGAAGAGATCCAGGGCCAGCTGATCGTGCCGGAGGGCACCGGGGAGGTCACCGTGCTGCTCGGCCTCCCAGCCGAGGCTCAGGTGGACGTAGGCCCGTCCGACGTCGTCTCCGAGTGCGGTGAAGAGTCCCAGGACACGGTCGAGGTGGGCACCGGCTTCGTCGCGCAGGCCCAGTCGGCCCGCCACCCGGGCCAGTCCGAGCAGGCCGTGAGCTTCCACGACGGGGTCGGACAGCCGCAGTGCGGCCTCGAGTGCGGTCCGTTGGGCGGTCGCCCAGTCGTGCCAGTGCCCCTGCCGGTCGAAGAACCGCTCCAGGGACGAGACGAGCAGGCAGACAAGGCGGTCCGAACCCGAGCTCGTGGCCGCGTCGATGACGGCGAGCAGCACCGCGTACTCGGCCGCGAGCCAGGCCAGGGCCGACTCGTCGTCGGCGAGCGGTTCGGGGAGGGTCCCCTCGGGGAGAGGCGGGAGCGGCATGGTGTCCACGTACGGTGCGATCAGCCGACCGGCGGCGTGCGCCGTGTACAGATAGTGCTCGAACAGCTGGTTCACGGCCGCCCGGCACTCGGCCTCGCTGTGCTGGGCGTGTGCCAGTTCGGCGGCGTAGGCGCGGAGCAGGTCGTGGAAGGCGTACCGGCCGGGGGCGTGCTCGTTGATGAGATGCACGCGGGAGAGCTCGGTCAGCAGCAGCCGCGCCTCCCGTACCGCGAGCCCGGCCAGGGCGGCCGCGGCCGACGCGGTGAAATCAGGTCCGGGATGCAGTCCGAGCAGTCGGAAGAGGCGGGCGGCGGCGGGGGAGAGGGCGCGGGAGGACCAGGAGAAGACCGCGCCGACATCGGCCGACGCGTCGGCCTCGATGAAGGCGTCGAGACTGCCATGGGCGTCGCGCAGCTCGGCGGCGACGGCCGACAGCGAGAAGCGCGGGTGGGCGGCCGCGCGGGCGGCGACGCAGGCCAGGGCCAGCGGCAGCCCGGCGCACAGTGCCGTGATCTCGGCCGCCGCCGTCCGCTCGGCGGAGACCCGCTCGGCCCCCAGGCGGCGGACGAGGAGTTCCCGTCCCTCGTCGGTGCCGAGCGGACGCAGGGTGAGGGAGTGGGCCCCATGGGCGGCCACCAGACCGGAGAGTTGGTTGCGGCTGGTGACGATCGTGAGGCAGCCGGGCGTGCCGGGCAGCAGCGGCCGTACGTGATCGGAATCCCGCGCGTTGTCCAGCAGGACGAGGAACCGGCGTCCGGCCAGCATGCTGCGGTAGAGCGCGGCCTGGGCGTCCAGACCGTGCGGGACGCGTTCCGGCGGTACCCCCAGTGTGTCCAGAAAACCGCGGACCGCTTCGTCGGGACGCATGACGGCCCCCGATGGGTCGAAGCCCCGCAGATTGACGTAGAGCTGCCCGTCGGGATAGCGGTCCGCGACCCGATGGGCCCAGTGCACGGCGAGCGTGGTCTTTCCGATTCCGGCCATTCCGTCGATGGCACTGATCACCACTGTTTCGGCGGACCGCCCCTCGCTCGACAGCGGTGCGAGGACCTCGGCCAGTTCGGCCCGCCGCCCGGTGAACGTCGGTAGATCGAGCGGCAGTTGCGCGGGCACGGGCAGGGAGGCCACTCGCGGACCGACGAGGTCCGAGGCCGTTGGACCCTTGTCGGTGTGCGTCTCGGAGGCGCCGGCTGCGGGCCCGGCCGCCGTGGATGCCGCGTCGCGCAACACCGCCTGGTGGGCGTCGCGCAGCTCCGGTCCAGGATCGATGCCCAACTCGTAGGCGAGATGGTTCGACACGGTGAGGTACGTGCTGAGCGCCTCGGGCCGTCGACCGGTGGCCGAAAGAGCGAGCATCAGCCTGGCCATCAGCGGTTCGTCCAACGGGCTGTCGGCAGCGGCCTCCCGGAGCCGGGGGAGGACCACACCCGGCACGTTCGCACGCAGCGCGACATCGGCGGCCTCCTTCACGGTCGCGAGGCGCTCGCCCTCCAGCGAGACGAACGCCGCGTGTGCGCGCGCCTCCACGGGGATCCCGTGGGCCGTCGGCCCCTGCCACAGCGACAACGCCTCGGTGAGGAGATCCACGGCCCGTTCGGGTGCCCTGTCCGAGGCGGCCCGCCGGGCCTCGACCCGCAGCGCACGGAAGCGCAACAGGTCCAGAGAGTGGCTGTCGGCCACCAGTCGGTATCCGCCCGTGTCCCGGAGCAGCCACTGGCCTGTCGCCCGGGTGGGAAGGCCGGGCTCCAACAGGCGGCGCAGTGCCCCGACATGCCGGTGGACCACATTGACCGCGGTGTCCGGCGGACGCCCGCCCCACAGGACGTCGACGATCTCGCTCACGGAAACCGGCTGACCTGCCCGTACCAACAGCAGTGCCAGCAGCGCCCTTTCCTGCGGACGCCCGAGGTGCAGCTCCGTCCCCGCCCGCCAGACCCGAACCGGTCCAAGTACCGCGAACCGCACCGGATCCGGCGCCACCGCATGCCCCCTCTGGTCTTCCACCCCCGGCGCTCACCCTACGTCACGCCGCTGGGACGCCTGTCTGAAGGACGACCGGCGTACGGCAGTGCCCTGTAGGCCTCCGGCATCAGCTGAACTCCGCGCCGTGTGTGCCGTCACTCCTCCGTCGGCAGCCGGCACCCGTGCAGTCCCAGTGGCACTCGCACCGGGATCCGTACGCGCGCCACCGGGCCCGCCTCCGGTTCCTGCGCCGCGAAGACCAGCAGCTGGCTCGTCCCGTCCGTCCTGTCACACGGCTCGTGCCGGACCGTTGCCACCCTCCCTGTCGGCCGCTCGGTCCGCGCCCGACCTTTCGGAGTCACCGAGTGCCAACCGGGGCCACTGTACGTAGTCGAGCGTCACCGTCGGGTCCGGTCCGTCCGACTTGCTGGTCCAGTCTGACGAGTCGTACGCGTTGACGGTGTGCCACAGCCAGAAGGCCTCGTCCTCGGCCCAGCGCACCGGCCCTCCGTCCCGTGGCACGAGGTGGTCGATCATCGGACCCGATGGAACGGTGCGGCGCGGCAGGTCAGCCACGGCGGTTCGAGGCCGTAGCAGAAGACAGCCATCTCGCCGGTGAGCGGGTCGGTCTTCGGATGCGCCCTGATGCCGGAGGGCAGTGCGCCGCCGAAGGTCTCCTTGCCGAGAGTGTCCGGACCCGGGCTCACCCTGAAGGGGCAGGCGGATTCGGCCAGGGCGAGAATCCTGCCACCGTGTCCGACGACGTTGATGTCGGGCAGGTCTGCGGATTGGGGCCGTTGCGCAGGTACAGCCCGTCCAGGTCGTGCGGCAGGTGCCCCTGGACGTCCAGACCGATGACGTCGACCTCTTCGATAACCGGGGCGTTCAGTCAAACGCCGAGGTCCGCCGCCTGCGAACGGAGTGCCGAACAGGTACCGGGGGACTTCCGCAGCGGATGCGGCGGGGTTGGGGCGGTCGCAGCATGAGAAGCAGAGGTCCTCGCCTCAGCGCCCGGCCGGGGGATTCCTCGCGCTCTCGGTTTCCGACATGGAGGCGCCATCCGCGGAGGTGTCCGATGGCTCAGCCCGATGCGAATCGAGGACTCGGAGCGACGGGGAGCGGCGAGTCTCCGCCGTCCAGAACGACGCCGGCCGGAATGACGGCGGCCGATGCGCAGGCTGATGCGCAGGCCGATGTGTCCAGCGGCGAAGCCCCGCGCACCAACAGTGTCTTCCTCGGTTTCGCCCCCTGGATCATCTTTGACGTGGTGGCGAGCCCCAGTACGTGGAAGTACGCCGCACTGGCAGCGCTCATCGCGGCCCTGGTGCTCAACGTGCCCGACCTGCGGCGCGGGAGCTTCAAGATTCTGGAGGCGGCGAGTCTGGTGTTCTTCGCCGTCCTCTTCGTACTCGGGCTCGCGGTGAACCGCCAGGACCTGATGTGGCTGGAGACCTACGCGCAGACGTTGGCCAACGGGGTGATCGCCGTCGTGGCACTCGGTTCCCTCGCCTTCACACCGTTCACCGAGCAGTACGCACGCGAGTCGGTGCCCCGCCAGTACTGGGACACACCCTTGTTCCGGCGCACCAACAGGATCCTGACGGCGATGTGGGGTGGGGTGTTCCTGGTCACGGCCCTGCTGGGGCTGCTCGCGCTGCATGTGAAGTCGGGGTCGGACTGGCTCAACTGGGTCATCCCGATCGCCTTGCTGGTCGCAGCGATCCGCTTCACGAAGTGGTACCCGGCACATGTCAGGGCGCAGGCGCGGGGCTGACCCGGCGGAGGCCACGCTCCGCAGTTCGTGTGCGTCGACCGTGATGTCTCACCGTGTTCCGTTCCTCCCGTAGCGGGGAGAGGTAAAGCAATCGTATGGTCTAGTCCAAGAGTTATCTGGTCTAGGCCAATCTATTGGCATGGACGCAACACCTGCAGGAAGCTGGGGCGACTCTCCCCCACCTCCTGGAGGCACGCAGTGAGACGTCTTCGCGCATGTCTGGGCGCGGCAGCCGCCGTTGGACTCGCCGCAGCGGGCACGACCGCACTGGTCGCGGGCAGCGCTTCCGGCGCGACCTCCGCACTCGGCAACCGCTGGTACGCCGCGGCTCCCTACCTGATGCCGCTCGACAACGACCCGCCGGACCCGGCCACCATCATGGACGCCACCGGCCTCAAGGCGTTCCAGCTCGCCTTCGTCCTCGCCCCCAACGGCGGCGGCTGCAGCCCCACATGGGGCGGTACGGCCGCGGTCTCCTCGGACACCGCCGTGCAGTCGGTCGTCAACACCATCCGTGCCAAGGGCGGCGACGTCTCCGTCTCCATCGGCGGTTACGGCGGCACCAAGCTCGGCCAGGTGTGCTCGGACGCGGCTGCCACGGCGGCGGCGTACCAGCAGGTCATCACCAAGTACGGTCTGCACGCCATCGACTTCGACCTCGAGGAGCCGGAGTACGAGAACACGGCGGCCATCAAGAACGAGATCGGCGCCGCGAAGATCCTCCAGCAGAACAACCCCGGACTCTACGTCTCCGTCACCACCGCCGGCACCGCTGACGGGACCGGCTGGTTCGGAAAGCAGATGCTGCTGGAGGCGAAGTCACAGGGTTTCACCCCGAACAACTTCTCCATCATGCCGTTCGACGGCGGCTTCAACGGAGCCGCGTCGCAGACCAGCGCGCTGACCAACTTCAACCAGATCCTGCAGTCCACCTTCGGATGGGACCAGGCGACCGCCTACGCCCACGAGGGCTTCTCCGGGATGAACGGGCGCAGCGACACCGGCGAGTTCTTCACGCAGACCGACTTCCAGACCGTGCTGGACTACGCCACCAGCCACAACATGGACCGCTTCACGTTCTGGTCCCTCAACCGCGACCGTCAGTGCACCCCGGCCGACAACGGCGGCCGGACCTCGGGCACCTGCTCCAGTGTGGCGCAGAACTCCTGGGACTTCGCCAAGTACTCGGTGAAGTTCGCCGGGGTCACGCCGCCCTCCTCGACTCCCACCCCGACGCCGACGCCCACGCCCCCGAGTACCGGGTGCAAGCCGGCCTGGAGCTCGACCGCGGTCTACACCGTCGGCAACGAGGTGTCGTACAACAATCACAACTGGAAGGCCAAGTGGTGGACTCAGAACGAGACGCCCGTCGCCTCCGACTGGGGCGTGTGGCAGGACGAGGGTGCCTGCTGACGACCTGACCGCCTGACGACCTGACCGCCTGAGGTCTGCCGGACCGGTTCGGCGGGGCCCGTGAGGTGCCCCGCCCACCGGGCGCCGCGCGGCCCGGTGCCCAGTGCCTGGTGCGTGCCCGTGCGCCGATCAGGGCCGCCACCACGTGCGCCGGCCGTTCAGAGGGTCGAAAATGGGCAGAGGCGCGGTCGTCGAGGACACGCGGTGCCTGCCGAGAGGAACCTCGCCATGCGCGGACAGCCGCCATTGCCGTCAGGGGCCGTTCGCGGTGCACGTACCGGCGCGGGCGGCGAGCACGCATGACGCCGGGGCCGGGTGGTGCCGCGATCCTACGGCGGTCGATTCAGGTCACCTGCTCGGCGAGCGTCGGCTTCTACACGTTCCTCTACGGTCTTCAGCAGCCCGTGGCGGCGCTGTACGCACTGTTCACACCGATCGCGTTCGGCCTGCTGTCCACCATTCCCGGGACCGGTCGGCAGCAGGCATGGATCACCTTGCGGACCCTGCCGTTCGGAGTGGTGTTCGTCGCGCTGGGCACGGCACTCGCGGTGAGCACGGCGGCCGCCGTGGCCGGCATGCTGATCGTCGGATTCCTGTTGAGTTTCACCGTGGTGGCCGGACCTCGTACGGCGGGTCCCGCCCCCGGTCTCCAACTCCTCTACATCCTGGCCTGCTTCCCGCCGTACGCCCCTCAGACGCTGGGCGCCCGGCTGACGGGCGTGGCCGTGGGCGTCGTACTCCTCTCCCTGTGCCAGGTGTTCGTGCTGTCCGGTCCACCTGCCACGAGCTACCGGACCGTGCTTGCCGACGCGCTGGAGACGGCCGCCGCGGCAGCGGTCGATCCGGCCCGGGTCTCGGTCGCGAGGCTGCGTGATCTCAGCGAGGGGATGCGGCTGTCGCGGGTTTCCCCAGGTGAGCGCCCGACCGGCCCGGGGCGCCGGGACCGGGCCCTGGCACAGGCGGGAGCCGCGGTCCGCCGGGTCGTGGACCAGTTGGCGTCGCGGAGCACGACGTCCGTGCCCCCTGGAGCGGCACCGCGCACGGATCCATCGTCCGCCGCGCTCCGCGAACGCGTCGCGCGGACGTGCGAGGACACGGGTGCGGCCCTGCGCGCCGGTGAGCGGCCACCGACGGCCGACGCGCTCGACAAGGCGATCCGGCAGTTCCAGGCGGAACGGATCCGCCGTGCGGCCGACCCGGGGGAACCGGGCGTGGACACCGACGTCCTGCGGCGACAGGCGGCGGAGCTGACACTGGCCGAGTCGACGTGGATCGCGGTGACAGCCGTGGGTGTCTCTGCCGCCGGGCGCAGAACCTCACCTCTGCGGCCCCGCGAACTCTTCTGGTACGCCGACCTGCCCACGACGCAGCTGTGGGCGCGTCGCATCGTGGGCAACGCGACGCATCGCTCGGTGTGGTTCCAGAACGCGGTACGGGTCGCGTGCGGCCTCGCCATCGCCCGTCTTGTCGCCGGCACCCTCGACCTCGCGCACGGCTTCTGGGTCCTCCTCGCGGTCCTCACGCTGGGGCGTACCACGGTCGGCGCCACCTGGCGGGCCGTGCGCCAGGCCATGATCGGCAACCTGGTGGGGGCTGTCGCGGCAGGTGCGCTGCTCATCGCCCTCGGTCGGCACCTGGACGCCTACGCCGTCCTGCTCGTGCCGGGCATGCTCATCGCCTTCGCTCTGGGCCCGCGGCTCGGAATCGCCTACGCACAGGGGCTGTTCACGCTGGTGGTCACCCTCGCCTTCGCCCAGATCACCCCGACCAGCTGGCGACTGTCGGAAGCCCGCATCGTCGATGTCGTCACCGGCAGTGTCATCGGCCTCCTGTGTGGGCTGCTCGCCTGGCCGGCGGGGGCACGGAGAGAGGTTCACCGCACCATGGCGGGCCTGCTGCGCTCGTGCGGGACGTTGGTACCCGCCACGGTCGAGGCGCTGCTGGCCCCGTCGGCGGCCGCTCCGTCTCCGCCCGCGACGTTGCCGACGCTGCGGCATCTGCGTCTGGCGGAGGCCGCCTACGCGCAGTTCCGCAGCGAGCCACCCACCGCCTGGGAGGGCGCCCAGGCCGACTGGCACGGGGTGCTCATCGTGGCGTACCACACGGTGCTCGGTGCCCAGCGGCTTCCTTGCTTCGAAGCGCCCCTGACCGAGGTGCCGCCCGACGCGCGCGCATGGGTCCGCGGGACGGCCGCCGAGCTGACGACGGACGCCGACCGCATCGCCACGTACTTCACCACCGACGAGCGCCCCGCACCCGGCCGCAGCCCCCCTGGCCCACCGCTTCCGGAGCACCATCCGGCCCTGCCCACACTCATCGATCTCGAGGTGTGGTTGACCGACATCGACCACCAGCTCGCCCGCATCGAAGACTCCGTCGGCCCCAAGACCTGATCCCGACGGGTCCCGGCACACCATTCGCAAGGCGTCCGCCACCGTCGGCCGGGACGGTCGCCGGCAGTGGGCTGCCTGAACGGCCCGATCCATCCCGGCCTGCGGCGCAGAAGGGAGAGGTCGCATAAGATTCGAGTATCTGGTCCGTTATGCGGCTATTTGAGGAGTCGCGTCATGGAGGGCGTCGCTGACATGGGGGGCACCTCGGGATGGGGCCCCGCGCGTCCGCCGAAGGCCGATGAACCGGTCTTCGCGGAGCCCTGGCAGGGCCGGGCCGCCGCGCTGACGATCCTGGCCACCCGGGTGTCCGGTCGGAATGTGGACGCCTTCCGGCACGCGCAGGAACGCCTGGACCGAGCCGCCTACCTCGATGAGGGCTACTTCGGCCGCTGGCTCAACGCCGCCGAACTGATGCTCATCGAGGGCGCCATCCTCGCCCCCGGCGAGATCAACGCCCGGGCCCGCGACCTGCGTGGCGAACACGTCGAAAATCCCTCCGTCTCCGTCTCCGTCCCCGAATCGGCCCGGCCCGACGCCGGCCCGCCCACCGCGGCGATCGCCGCCTGGCGGTCCGCTCCCGGTTCGCTGCGCACCATCGACGCCGCCCCCGCCTTCGCCGTCGGCCAACGGGTCCGCGCCAAGAACATCTCGCCGCCCGGGCACACCCGCCTGCCCGGCTACGTCCGGGGACACGCCGGCGTCGTCGAGGTCATCCAGCCCGCCGCCGTCTTCCCCGACACCCACGCGCACTTCCTGGGCGAGAACCCCCAACACGTCTACTCCGTACGGTTCGACTCGCACGAACTGTGGGGCGGGGGCGCCGACTCCTTCGCCGTCACCGTGGACCTGTTCGAGAACTACCTGGAGACCACCTCATGACGACCTCCAGCGAATCCGGCGAGGCCCCTTCCGCGGCCCTGCGCACCGAGGCTCTCGAACAGCTGCTCACCGAACGCGGTCTGATCGACCCCAAGATCGTTGATGCGTTCATCACCAACTACGAGACCAACGTGGGTCCGCTCAACGGCGCCAAGGTGGTCGCCAAGGCCTGGACCGACCCCGAGTACCGCCGACGGCTCCTGGCGGACGGTACCTCCGCCATCAAGGAACTCGGCTTCGGCGGCCCCCAGGGCGAGCACATCGTCGTCGTCGAGAACACTCCCACGACCCACAACGTCGTCGTCTGCACCCTGTGCTCCTGCTACCCCTGGCCCGTGCTCGGCCTTCCGCCGAGCTGGTACAAGGACCCCGTCTACCGTGCACGCGTGGTCAAGGAACCCCGCACCGTCCTCTCCGAGATGGGCCTCGACCTCGGCGACGACGTCCAGATCACCGTGCGGGACTCCACGAGCGAGGTTCGCTGGCTCGTCCTGCCCGAGCGGCCCGCCGGCACCGAGCACCTGACCGAGGAGGAACTCGTCCCGCTCATCACCCGGGACGCCATGGTCGGCGTGGCGAAGGTGGCAGCCGCGTGACCGCCCCCCTCGACATCGACGGGACCGCGGCCCCACCCCGCGCCAACGGGGAACTCGTCTTCTCCGAACCCTGGGAGAGCCGCGCCTTCGGGATGGCTGTCACCCTCTACGAGGCAGGCGCCTTCACCTGGCCCCAGTTCCAGGGCGCACTCATCGCCCGCATCGCCGCGTGGGAGAACGCACTCGACCAGGACCGGCCGTGGAGCTACTACCACCATTGGCTCGCCGCGCTGGAAGACGTACTGGACGAGCAGGGAACCGTCTCCTGCGACGAAGTCGCCACTCGTGCACTCATCCTGGCCCAACGCCCGGCCGGTCACGACCACCACCACTGACCCCGGCGTTCCCGCACCCCCGCCGCGCACACGACGGCGCCCTCGAGCTTCCCGCGGTTGTGAGCCACCTCTGATCCGGCTCTGATCAAACCCTGATGGAGCGCTGCGAGGCTCATGAACGAGATGAACGCCGATCGCGCGTCGCCGAAACCGTTCCACCGCAGTCGGCGCGACATCCCCCGAAATCCGCCCTCCTCATGGAGTGATCAATGGTATTCGCGCACCGCAGGAACGGATCGGCCAGGCATATTGCCCGTACGGCCGGGACGCTCGCAGCTCTGACCATGGGTGCTTCACTGCTCGTGGCCCCCCAGGCGTTCGCGGCCAGTAGTCCGACCAACGCCGAACTCCTGAAGGCCTGCAACTGGGCAAGTCTCTGCAAGTTCCACCCGCAGAGCTACTGGGGTTACACCGGGCCGAAGCATCAGGTCGGCAGCACCGCGTACAACTGCGGGAGCAACACCAACCAGCACCGGATCGACTGGTCGGACACGACCACCGCCGGCAACACGGTCGGCGTCTCCGTCTCGGCGACCTACAAGTTCTCGTTGGTCTTCGAGGCCTCCGTGGAGACCAGCTACAGCCACAGCTGGGAGAACTCCCACACCGACACCGAGTCCAACACGATCAACATCTCGCCGAGAAGTGTCGGGTGGCTTGAGCGCGGAACCTCGAAGCAGCAGGCCAAGGGCTGGTGGGAGATCCAGTTCAAGAACAAGTACTACGACCACTACGTCTGGTACATCTACGACTTCCAGCAGTCCGGCTTCAACAAGGACAACCCCAGCTACGGCTACGTCAACTTCAAGGACCGGCCGATGACCCCGGCCGAAATCGGCGCACACTGCTGAATCGGCCTTCACCCCCTGCCCCGGTCGGACCGTGCCCGGCGACATGGCGGCGACGCGTCCAGTGATCCCGTCTCAACACCCCGCCCCCATCCAGTCCAACCCGGTCCCGTCCAGTCCAACCGGTCCAAGAACAAGAATGGTGACAGTCCCATGCACAGTCTCAAGCGCAAAGTCGCCACGGCGGCACTCGTCGCAGGCGCCCTCTTCGGCGGTCTGGCGGTTCCGGGAACGGCCTACGCCGCCAACAAGTACGTACAGCTCAAAGTCTGCAGTGGGTCCACCGAGACGGTGAAGTTCTACTTCGTCGGGGAGAACCAGTACGGCGACTGGGGCGGCTCGAGGTTCTGGGAGATCGCCCCGAAGGGTTGCACCGTGGCGGACGGCTACTGGTGGATAGCCGGGCAGTCGGTCGAGTTCCACCACCGCAAGCCCAGCACCGGATGGCGGTGGGAACCCCGGCTCATCTCGGCGAACGACACCAGCAACGGCGCCACATACCAGCTCTACATCGGCTGAGAGGGGCCCCGTGCACGGGTCCGTGGGCCGCCACGCGCGGCACACGGACCCGTCGGGTCACTCGACGCGGGTGAGCGGAGGGCATTCCCATACCGCGTCCACGACCTCGCGGTGCGGACGGTACATGCGCAGGATCACGAACCAGGTGCCGGTTTCGGGTGTGGGCAGCCAGTTGGACTCGCGGTCCTCGCCCGGTGATGTGGACTGTAGATGGAGGGTCAGTCCGCCGTCAGGGTCCATGGCGATCCCGGTCGTGCGGTCCCCGACCGAGTAGCGGCCGGCCGGGTTGGGGATCAGGTTCATGTCGTCGCCGTACGCGGACAGGGACCAGAAGGCATCGACGGGTGGCATCGCGCCCGCGTCGAAGCGCAGCGCGTACCGGCCGGACGACAGCTTGTTGCCGTCCGCGTCGTCGTAGTTGAGCAGATAGACCGCCTCGTCGGGATCGTTGGCCATGATGCCCGCCAACGACTGGTCGGCGGCACGCTTGACGAAGTCGTCGCCGAAGCGGCCCATCTGCGGTGGCGGATAACGCCAACCGTTCACCACATGTGCCCACTCACCGCTGAGCATCTGCTGTTTGAGCATCGGCGTGCCGACAGCCGCAGCCCTGATGAGGTTCTGTCTGACCGCCTCAGGCTGGGCCTCGACGTCGAGACCGGGACCGATGCCGACCTCGGCGAACTGCTTGAGCAGGATCGCGTGGTGCGCCGGTGGCGGGTTCTCGGCCAGCATGGCGTTGAGCGTCTTCCAGGGGCCGAGGGGATCCTGCGCGGGGTCCACCGGCGCCGGCACCTCATGGCTCGCCGGGAGCAGCGCCGGGTCAACGGGGCCGCCGCCCCTGTCGAAGAAGCTGAGCGGAGTGAGCCGGTACTGGGCTTGGAGCGTCTGCACGTTCGGCACGTCGTCCTCGCCGTCGACCAGCGTCCTGCCGAGGATCAGGATCCACGGGCTCGGCGCGGTCGCGACACGGCGCACACCATCGGGAAGCTTCCCGCTCCAGTCCGGACCGACGATCGCGAAGTGGCCGGCCTCGGATCCCGTGGAGCGCTGGCCTATGTAGTCGAAGTTGTCGGAGGTGATGCCCATCAGCTCGAAGGAGAAGTAGCGATCACCCATGTCCGGATGCGAGAGAATGACCGGCTCGTCGCGCAGGTTCACCCACGCGGTCGAGTACAGGGTGTCGTTGTTCGGACAACCGCCGTCCCGGTACGAGGCGTCCAGCAGTTGTTGTGCGTGCCAGAAATGGTTGACCGCGGCGTACGGCACCGTCGCCGGGTCACGCGGCTGGGTCACCCACTGGTGGCGCAGCCTGGCGTTGTAGATGTACGGAAAACCGTAGACGAATGCCTGCTCACCCAACGTGTAGGCGTACTCCCCACGCCAGTCACGCACTCGTCCGGTCAGGATGGGTGTCACCGCCTGCCGCACCAGCGGCAGCGTCTGAGGCAGATGCCGCAACCGGTCCACCACGGCCTGGGGGTGCCGTACGGCATCCGCCGCGGCCCGACCGGCGGCGCCCGCGGCGCTCGCTGCCCGGTTGATGGTGGCCGTGACGCCTGCGGCATCGTCGTGCGTCCGCCGAAGCGGACGGTGATGTGTGGGATGTGTGGCTTCGGACATGATCATGTCCTCCCCGTTGTGAACACCTTATGGGAAGCCTCTGCACCACTTCTCACCATAGGTCGCATCCGGAGGAGCGCCAACGCGGGGGAGATGTCAGACGCGGTCAGCCGCGATGAGCAGGTACTGGAAGCTGCCGTTCTCGTAGGCGCTCAGGAACGTTTCCTCGATGCCGGTGACCAGGTGGTCGGCCTGCTTGCGGAGTTCCCAGTAGGGGATGGTGTCGGCGGTCAGGTCCTGGACGTGGACGGGTACGAGGCGGTTGCGGGCCATGGCGCGGAAGTATTCCGACCGTGGGTGGATGTCGCAGATGTAGTGGGCGTTGATGAGAGACACCTCCCGGGAGGCCCGCCCGTAGGCGTCGTTGTAGCAGCCGGTGATCGTCACGTAGCGTCCGCCGCGGCGCAGCAGCCGTGCGTGCTCGGCGAACAGCAGGTCGAGTTCCACGTACATGGTGGACTCGTTGTTCCAGGAAGCCGCATACGCGCCGGAGGGCAGGCCGGTGTCGAGCATGTTCCGGTGGTGGTAGCGGACCTTGTCGTCGATGTTCCGAGTGCGGGCCTGGGCATTGGCGAAGTCGGCCTGTTTCCTCGAGATCGTGACGCCGTCGGTGTGGCATCCGTACCGCAGATGGGCCACCACACTTCCGCCGCCGCGCCCGCAGCCGGCGTCGAAGACGCGGTCGGCGCGGGTGAGGGGGCCGAGATGGGAGGCGAGGAGGTCGGCCTGTGCCTGTTCCAGACGGTGCAGTTCGGCGGTGATCCGGTCACGGCGCATGGCAGCGCCGTCTCCGTCCCCGCCTCCGTGCCGGTCCTCGTCGAGTACCGACCGGTCGACGTCCCCGATGCCGTAGTGGTGGTGGTAGAGGTCGTCGATCTTTCCGAGTTCGAGGTTGACCGGGTTCTCCTCGGCGTTCCAGTAGTCCGCGACGCGGGTCTGGTACGTCGACTGGCAGGTGGACTGGGTCGGCATCGGTGCTGCCGCGGTACCGGCATCGGTGATGGGCAAAGGTGACTCCTTGTGGCGCGGTGGACGACGGGCCGGGCGGCAGGGTGTTACCAGTAGTTCGGCAGGTGGTAGCGGTGGGTGTTGGTGGCGTGCCATTCGTGGTTGCCGGACACCCAGGCGGCCAGGCCCCCGGCGTAGCGCTCCACGAGAGGCGAGGTGGCGGACAGAGCCGCCGCCTCCTCCTCGAACGCCTCCATGACCTGGTTGTGGATCTCGACGGCCTTCAGGAAGGCGGCCTTCAGCCCGCACCGTTCGTTCGCGGCGATGACCTGAGGCAGATTGAGATGGCTGGGATCGTTGGCCAGTTCCTTGGTGAAGGAGTACAGGTCGTTGACGATCGTGGTGGCGTTGCCGGCGAGTGCGGTGATCCGCTGGATCTCGGGCCGGACGTAGAGGGCCTCGGGCAGCTCGTAGCCGTCCACGGCGTCGACGATCGCCAGGCAGGGGCGGAAGTTGTTGAACTGCCGCATCATCAGGTACTCCCAGACCGGTGGCACGTATCGGATCTCGGCCCAGGCGGCCTCACCGAGATAGCCCAGATGCAGCCGGGCGAGATCGTGCACCAGCCGGTCGGTCTGGCTGGGGGTGGCGAAGACGGCGTAGTCCTTGAGGGCCCCGTGGTACGAGCGCAGCGGCCCGTCGGCCTGTACGCCGCGCCGCCACCGTGCCTCCAGTTCGGGAGTGGAGTGGAAGGGGTCGAGCGCGGACTGGGCCCTGATCAGCCTGCCGCCGAGGCCGCGCGATGAGCCGCCTCTGTCCTCGTCCTCCTCGCAGTAGCAGTTGTCGACGAGGTTCTCGGCCAGCAGCAGTTTGCCGGCCGTGGTGAGACGTTCGAGGTCGGCCGCGCCCGGATGCTGGAGTACGACGGCCCGGCCGAACTGGAACCCCGCGAAGTCCCCCGTCCACGCCTTGGGGAACGCGTCGAGCCGACGGACCCAGGCCTCCAGCCTGCGGTCGACCTCCGCTGCCTTCCCCGGGTCCGCGGGGGCGGCGGGCCGGTGGCGCAGCCCGGGGATCGCCCCGCTCCGCCGGGTTTGCGTGACGGGGACGAGGCGGGGCGGCCCGGGCAGTCGCGTCGGCGATCCGGAAGCCGATGGTGTGCTCATTCCGCGGTCCGCCCGACCTGGACGTTCTCCAGGATCCCCGCGGCGTCGGGTACGAGGATGGCCATCGCGTAGTAGGCGGTGACCAGGTAGCTCATGATCGCGGTGCTGTCGATGCCCATGAACCGTACGTTCAGACCGGGCTCGTACTCCTCCGGAATGCCCGTCTGGTGCAGGCCTACGACCCCTTGGTCCTTCTCTCCCGTGCGCAGCGCGATGATGCTGCTGGTGTGCTGGGGACTGATCGGGATCTTGCTGCACGGAAAGAGCGGAACGCCGCGCCACGCCGGTACTTCGTGGCCGTCGAGGTTCACGGTGCCGGGCACCAGCCCGCGCCGGTTGCACTGCCGGAAGAAGGCCGCTATGGCCTTCGGGTGGGCCAGGAAGAGCCGGGTCTTGCGCCGCATCGACAGCAGTTCGTCGAGATCGTCGGGCGTGGGGGGACCGGAGAAGGTGCTGACGCGCTGGCCGTAGTCGACGTTGTGCAGCAGACCGAACTCGCGGTTGTTGACCAGCTCCCACTCCTGGCGCTCGCGGATCTCCTGGATGGTCAGGCGGAGTTGCTGCTCGGTCTGGTTCATCGGATGGTTGTAGAGGTCGGCGACCCTGGTGTGGACGCGCAGGACGGTCTGGGTCAGGGACAGCTCGTATTCGCGCGGGGCGAGGTCGTAATCGACGAAGCCGCCGGCGAGGACCGGTTCGCCCACGTGTCCGGCCTGCACGGGTACGTCGGCCTCGCCCTTGCGGTTCATGGGCTTGCTCTGCTGCTGTGCGAAGGCGTCCAACTGGGCGGCGAGCGACGGGGTGCGCTCCACGAACGCCATGAGCGTGTCCCAGTTGAGTGCCAGCACCACGCCCGGAGTCTCGGCCCGTACCGAGCCGAACCACAGCGGGTCGGCCTGGCCGATGGCCTCGTCCCCCATGCCGTCGCCGTCCGTGATGACTCCGGTGACTTCCTGCTCGCCGTACTTGCCGGTGGTGTAGCGGGTGAACCGGCCGTGGACGACGAGATAGGCCTCGGTGACGGGCTGCCCGGCGTCGAAGAGGACCTGGCCCGTACGCACCTCACGCACCCTGAACCGTGAGGAGATCTCCTGCAGGGCCGCGGTGTCGGAGTAGCCGCGCAGGGCGGGCAGCTCTGTCAGTGTCTCGGGAATGACCCTGATGTCGTCCGCGCCGTTCTGCTCGAACTGCACCCGGCCCCGGCCGACGCGGAGTTGGAGTCGCCGGTTCACCCGGTAGGCGCCGCCCTTGACGTCCACCCAAGGCAGCATCTTGAGCAGCCATCGCGAGGTGATGGCCTGCATCTGAGGTTCGGACTTGGTGGTGGTGGCCAGCTGACGTGCCGCGTCGGTGCTGAGACTGGTGGACCGTGGTCCGTCGGCGGTGGACCCGGCGGCGCTTTCTGGGGAGCTTTCCGGGACTGTCACATGTCCTCCCGATACGTGAGCGGGCGTGGGTGGATACGCACGAAGATCAGCGAACAAGGCAGGGCGTCGACGCCGTACGCCTCGGGCAAGGGCTCCTACGGCCCGGCCATGGACGACGTCTGACCTGAACCCGTGTCGAAGGGGCGCCCCGGCGACGCGTCGGGAGCCGTGCGGCGTGGGTTCACGGAGGCGGTGGAGGTCGAAGAGGGGTTCCGGGGAGGCGGGCGCCAGGACAGTAATCTCGTGACGGTCCGGGCAGTTGGGCAGCGCGCGCCCCATGTCAAGCGAAACAGTCACCGGTGGCGGTCGGAACCGCGTGAAAGGGGCGCATTCGTGCCCTCGAAGTGGGCGTCCCAGGCGCGAGGCAGACCGGCCAGGAGGGCGCGCTCGCACGCCGGTCGCCGGGACCCGCGCCACCGGCGCGACGGCGTACGAGCGTCTCAGCTGCGCGTTCCTCTTGATCAGGTGGCCCCGCTCGAATGATCGAAAAGGCGTCGGGCTACCATCTGAGCGCCACCTAGCTCGAAAGATGAATCTGTGACTGTCAATGACGACTCGTTCACCAACTGGAACAACCGCGAGGAGATCGCGGAGTCGATGATCCCGATCATCGGGAAGCTGCACCGGGAGCGGGACGTCACGGTCCTGCTGCACAGCCGTTCCCTGGTGAACAAGTCAGTGGTGAGCATCCTCAAGACCCACCGGTTCGCCCGGCAGATCGCCGGCGAGGAACTCTCGGTCATCCAGACGCTGCCGTTCCTGCAGGCTCTCACCACGCTCGATCTCGGCCCGTCGCAGATCGACATCGGCATGCTCGCCGCGACCTACAAGTCCGACGACCGTGGTCTGTCGGTGGCGGAGTTCACCGCCGAGGCCGTTGCCGGCGCCACGGGCGTCAACAAGATCGAGCGCCAGGAGCCGCGCGACGTCGTCCTCTACGGGTTCGGCCGCATCGGCCGCCTCGTCGCCCGCCTGCTCATCGAGAAGGCCGGCTCCGGCAACGGCCTGCGACTGCGCGCCGTCGTCGTCCGCAAGGGTGCCGGCCAGGACATCGTCAAGCGCGCCTCGCTGCTGCGGCGCGACTCCATTCACGGCCAGTTCCGGGGCACGATCACCGTCGACGAGGCGAACAGCAAGATCGTCGCCAACGGCAACGAGATCAAGGTGATCTACTCCGACGACCCGCTGTCGGTGGACTACACGGAGTACGGCATCAAGGACGCCATCCTCATCGACAA
Organism: Streptomyces sp. GbtcB7; assembly: GCF_019091445.1. Lineage (NCBI taxonomy): Bacteria > Bacillati > Actinomycetota > Actinomycetes > Kitasatosporales > Streptomycetaceae > Streptomyces > Streptomyces sp. GbtcB7. The sequence goes on along the minus strand of NZ_JAGXJM010000016.1, from coordinate 60,948 downwards.
CACCGGCAGGTGGCGTGACCGCGAGGGCCTGTCCCAGCACCTTCGCCCCGGCATCGCCAAGGTCGTCCTGACCGCACCGGGCAAGGGCGACGTTCCCAACATCGTCCACGGCGTCAACCACGACACGATCAAGCCGGACGAGCAGATCATGTCCTGCGCCTCCTGCACCACCAACGCGATCGTCCCGCCGCTGAAGGCGATGGCGGACGAGTACGGCGTTCTGCGCGGCCACGTGGAGACCGTCCACTCGTTCACCAACGACCAGAACCTGCTGGACAACTACCACAACTCCGACCGGCGCGGTCGTTCGGCGCCGCTCAACATGGTCATCACCGAGACCGGTGCCGCCTCCGCCGTCGCCAAGGCGCTGCCCGACCTCAAGGCGAAGATCACCGGCAGCTCCATCCGCGTCCCGGTACCGGACGTGTCGATCGCCATCCTCAACCTGCAACTCGCCCGCGAGACCACGCGCGAGGAAGTCCTCGACCACCTCCGCGATGTCTCGCTGACCTCGCCGCTCAAGCGCCAGATCGACTTCATCAGCGCCCCTGACGCGGTCTCGAGCGACTTCATCGGCTCGCGTCATGCCTCGATCGTCGACGCCGGCGCGACCAAGGTCGAAGGCGACAACGCGATCCTCTATCTGTGGTACGACAACGAGTTCGGCTACTCCTGCCAGGTCGTCCGCGTCGTCCAGCACGTCTCCGGCGTGGAGTACCCGACCTTCCCCGCCCCGGCGGTCTGATCGCGGCGGCCTCTCCCGGTCGGCATCCAGGTGCCCTCCACTCCCACCGTGCCCCGGCGGTCCTCCGGCCGTCGGGGCACGGTGGGTCGCTCGCGTTATGCGGAGAGCTCCTTGCTGATGCGGTCCAGCATGAACGCGGAGGATTCCCTGGCGCGTTCCTCCCAGGCGAAGACGCACGCGGTGGCGACCCCGTCGAAGTTCAGTTCCCGGAGTGTGCCGAAGAAGGCGTCCCAGTCGACCTCGCCCTGGCCGATGTCGAGGTGTTGGTGGATGCGGGCCGCGGTGCCGGGCGGATTGAGGATGTAGCGCAGGCCGGAGGAGCCCTTGTGGTTGAAGGAGTCGGCGATGTGCACATGGTGGAGCTTGTCGCCGGCGTAGCGCATCATCGCCGCGATGTCCGCGCCGACGTCCGAGGCTCCCGAGAGGTGGAAGGAGTGCGGGGCGCAGTAGAGGTAGTTCACCCAGGGCTTGTTCACGGCGCGAACGAGGTCGACCGCCGGCGTGTTCTCCTCGCAGAAGTCGTCCGGGTGCGCCTCCAGGTTGAGGGCGATGCCCTCGCGTTCGAAGACGGGGAGCAGTTCCTCCATGGAGCGCCAGAAGGCGGCCTCGCTCTCGGCGGCCCGGTCGGGGCGCCCGTTGAACTCCGAGTTCATCAACGGGCATTCGAGCTCTGCCGTGATCTCGAGCATCCGCCTCCAGTAGCGGACGGCGGCCTGCCGTTCGGTCTCGTCGGGCGAGGACCACTTGTAGAGCGGGAGTACGGAGGAGAGCTGGACGCCGTGCCTGCGCAGTGAGTTCTTCAAGTCGGCCACACGCCCGTCGTCCGCCCGTGGATGCAGGAAGAACGGCATGAAGTCGTCGCGCGGGGACAACTCGATGTACTGGTAGCCGAGTTCGGCGACCGTGCGGACCATCTCGTCGAGCGGCAGGGCGCGGAACATGTAGGGGTCGAGGGCGATCTTCATGCGGCGCCTCCGTAAAGGGCGGGGCGGGGCTTCATGTCCACGGTGACGACGGTGCCGTCGGACTCCAGGGAGCGGACGGCGGCGTCGGTGATGACGGTGGCGGCGTAGCCGTCCCAGGCGGAGGGGCCGGTGGGCTCGCTGCCGGTGCCGACGGCCGCGATCCATTCGCGGAACTCGGTGTCGAAGGCGTCGGCGAAACGCCCCTTCCAGTCCTGCGGTACGGCGGTCTCGTGGTGTCCGGCGGTGCGGACCCCGACGGCGGCCGGGTCGGGCAGCCGGACCAGGCCCTCCTCGCCGACGGTCTCGCACTGGATGTCGTAGCCGTACTGGCAGTTGACGAAGACCTCCAGGTCGATGCGGACCCCGTTCGCGGTCTCGAAGAGCATGATCTGCGGGTCCTTGAGGTGCGCGAACCGCTTGCCGGTGGCGCGTGGGGTGATCACCTGGGCGGAGACGATCTCGTCGTCGAGCAGCCAGCGCAGGACGTCGATCTCGTGCACGGCCGTGTCCTGCGCGGCCATCACGGAGGTGTACGACTCCGGCACGGTCGGGTTGCGGTGGGCGCAGTGCACGATCAGCGGGGCGCCGATCGATCCGGAGGCGAGGACCTCCTTCATCTGGCGGTAGCCGACGTCGAAGCGGCGCATGAAACCGACCTGGACGAGCCGGCGGCCGTGGGCGCGCTCGGCCTCGACGATACGCAGACAGTCCTCGGCGGTCGTGGCGAGGGGCTTCTCGCAGAACACCGGCTTACCGGCCGTGACGGCGTTCAGGACGTGCTCGGCATGGGTGGGGCCCCAGGAGGTGACGAGAACGGCGTCCACCTCTGGGGAGGCGATCAGGTCGGCACCGGTCGGCAGCGCGCCTGCGCCGACGCGGGCGGCCACCTCGGTGGCGCGGGCCTGGTCTATGTCGGTCACCGCGCTCACGCGTGCGCCGGTGACGACCTCGGTGAGTCGTCGTATGTGGTCCTGGCCGATCATTCCGGCACCGATGACACCTACACGTACGGTCATGATCGTTTCCTTCGGGAGAGGAGTCAGGAGCGGAGTCAGGAGAGAAGTCGGAAGAGGGGTCAGGAGAAGCGCGTCCGGAGTTCGGCTTCGAGGGTTTCGAGGGTGCGGCCCCTGGTCTCGGGGACGTAGCGCTTGACGAAGGTGAGCGAGAGGACGCCCGCCGCCACGAAGAGGAAGAAGGTGTTGGAGATCCCGATCCCGTCGACCAGGGACGGGAAGACCAAGCCGATCGCGAAGTTGGTCAGCCACAGCACCACGGCCGCGACGCCCATCCCGAAGCCGCGCATCCGCGTCGGGAAGATCTCCGACAGCATCAGCCAGGTCACCGGCGAGATCGCGCCCTGCTGGAAGGCGAGGAAGGTGACGGTCATCGCCAGCACGGCGAACGCCCGGCCCGTGCCTTCCGGCAACGCCAGCGAGAACACGCCGATCAGCAGCAGGGCGGTGGTTGTTCCGATCTGACCGCTCATCAGCATGGGCCGACGGTCGACGCGGCCCAGGAGCCAGATGCCGACGAAGGTGGCCAGCACCGAGATCACGCCGTTGGCGATGTTCGCCGTCAGGGCGCTGTCCGCGGTGAAGCCGGCGTCGGTGAGGATCTGAGTGCCGTAGTACATGATCGTGTTGACGCCGGTGATCTGCTGCACGATCGCGATGCCGAAGCCGATGAACATCAGTCGGCGCACCCAGGGGGTGGCCTTCATGTCGCGCCAGCCGCCGAGCTTCTCCTGCTCGTCCTTGACGGCGAGTGCGGACACCTCGCTCAGTTCGGCCCGGGCCCGGGCCTCGGACCTGACCTGCTTGAGCACCTCGAAGGCCTCGTTGAAGCGGCTCTGGGAAGCCAGCCAGCGGGGGCTGTCCGGCATGACCAGCATGCCGAACCAGAGCACGACGGCCGGGACCGTGGCGATCACGAGCATCCAGCGCCAGACACCGCCGGACTCACCACCCACGTCGGCGATGACCGCGTTGGAGGTGAAGGCGAGCAACTGACCGCTGACGACCATGAGTTCGTTACGGGTGACCAGTGCGCCGCGTCGCTCCGCCGGTGAGATCTCCGCGAGGTAGACGGGCACGGTCACCGACGCGCCGCCGACCGCGAGGCCGAGTACGAACCGAGCGACCACCATGACCGCGGTGGTCGGGGCCAGCGTGCAGCCGAGCGCGCCGACGAAGAACAGCACCGCCAGTGTCAGGATGCTGCGCCGCCTGCCGCGCGCGTCCGAGAGCCTGCCGCCGGCCACGGCCCCGAGTGCGGCGCCCAGCAGCAGCGAGCTGGTGACCATGCCCTCGGTGACCGGGGTCAGTCCCAGGTCGTCGGTCATGTAGGGCAGGGCACCGTTGATGACGCCGGTGTCGTAGCCGAAGAGGAGCCCGCCGAAGGTCGCGATGAGGCTGATGACCCGGAGCCGTCGTCGTACCGCGGCCGGTGCGTCGTCGACGATCCGGGGCGCAGTGGTGGATGCCGTTGCCGTGTCGTCCCTGACGTCCATGGCCGCCGCCTACCGGGTGGTCTTCGGGCGCCGGGTGCCGGAGAGGCCGCAGCCGTCCAGGTGTTCACGTGTGCGTACGGCGATGGGCAGCGGCACATCGGGAGCGCACGGATACAGGTCCTGCTCGACGATCACGAACAACTCGGCGGCAAGTCCCGCGAGTTCGGTCACCACGTCGGCCGGGTTCGGCACGCCCTCCGGCGGGGACACGCACACCCCGCGCCGTACGGCCTCGCCGAACGAGAGGTTCTCCGCGGCGACTTGGGCGAGGACCGCCGGGTCCATCTGCTTGATGTGCACGTAGCCGACGCGCTCGCCGAAGCGGCGGATCAGGTCCAGGTTGTCACCACCGCCGTATGCCACATGGCCGGTGTCCAGGCAGAGGTTGGTGTACCGGCTGTCGGACTCGCCCAGCAGCCGCTCGATCTCGGGCTGGGTCTGGATGTGACTGTCGGCGTGCGGGTGGATCACGAGCCGTAGGTCGTACTCGTCGAGCAGGAGTCGGCCGAGCCGGTCGGCGGCGCGGCCGAAGCCCGCCCACTGCACGGCGGTCAGCTCGGGCGGCTCGGTGAACTCGCCGGTCTTCTCGTCCCGGTACATGGGCGGGATCAGGACCAGATGGTGGGCGCCCGCGGCGGCGGTCAGCGCGGCCACCTGCCGTACGTGCGCGAGCATCTCGTCCCAGGCTTCCGGTCGGTGCAGCGCACCGAAGGCGGTGCCGCCGGAGACCTGGAGCCCACGGGCGTCGAGTTCGGCCTTCAACCGCTGCGGGTCGGTGGGGAGATAGCCGTACGGTCCGAGCTCCAGCCACTCGTAGCCGGCCTGCGCGAGTTCGTCGAGGAAGCGGGTGTACGGGACCTGGTGCTCGTCCTCGGGGAACCAGACGCCCCAGGAGTCGGGAGCGGAGCCCAGGCAGAGGTTGCCCGCGGTGGTGCGGAGCGGGGATGGCGCCGGTGCCATGGCGTGTCCTTGGGGGAGGGGGCGGGGGACGTTCGGCGGTCTTACGGTGGGTTCTCTCGCGCGCTCTACTAGCGCGCTCTAGTGCGAGTACGATGGCCCCTGTCCAAATGTCATGTCAATAGCTTGTTGCTGGGAGATTTCGCGACTGCCCTTAGGGTGGGCGCCGTCGAAGGGTGGGTACGCAGGTGGACGCATCGGGCAAGCAGCGGCCCACGATGGCGGACGTCGCTGAGAAGGCTGGTGTTTCCCGTGCGCTGGTCTCGATCATCTTCCGGAATCAGCCCGGCGCGAGTCAGGAGACCCGCGAGCGGGTGCTGCGTGTCGCCGACGAGATCGGCTACCGCTTGGACAGCGCGGCCCGGCTCCTGGCCCGCGGCCGCAGTCGCACGCTCGGCGTGATGTTCACCGTCCACCAGACCTTCCACTCGGACCTGATCGAGGGCATCTACCCCGAGGCCGAACGGCTCGGCTACGACGTCGTCCTCTCCGCGAGCTCCCAGGGCCGCAGTGAGGCCAAGGCGGTGGAGGCTCTGCTCAGTCACCGTTGCGAGGCACTGATCCTTCTCGGTCCCGAGGCGGAGCCCGCGTACCTGGAGGAACTCGGTCAGCGCACGGCGACCGTCTCGGTCAGCCGCCGGGTTCCCCGCGCCCGCGTCGACTTCGTGCACAGTGCCGAGGCGAAGGGCATCCGGCAGGCCATGGACCATCTGGTCGAACAGGGCCACCGGCGCATCGTGCACGTCGACGGTGGCCGGGGCCCCGGCTCGGCCGAACGCCGTCGCGCCTACCGGGCCGCGATGCGCCACTACGGCTTGGAGTCGGAGATACGGGTGATCCCCGGAGACCACACCGAGCGGTCGGGCATCGAGACCGGCCGCGTGCTCCTGGCGGAGCGCGACAGCGGGCATCCGCTGCCGACAGCGGTCCTCGCGGGCAACGACCGTTGCGCGATGGGCTTGTTGATGGCGCTGGCGCGGGCAGGCGTCGACGTTCCACGCGACATGTCCGTCATCGGCTACGACGACAGCCATCTCTCCCACCTGATGCCGATCGGCCTGACGACCGTTCGCCAGGATGCGGTCCTGATGGCCGAGCACGCGGTGCGGTTCGCCGTGCAACGGCTGGAGGACGTTGGCCTGGAGCCTCGAGAGGCGGTGCTGGACCCCAAGCTCGTGGTGCGCGGTACGAGCGGGCCGGTTCCGTCGGACGGCCCCGAGGGGTAGGCGGCGTCGAGGCACGGAGCGGCGGCGTCTGCCGTGCGCGGTGACCCGGCGCACGTCATGGGCTTTGGCATACGCGACGGTGCCTCCCTCGCCGCCGAGGACTGCCCGATGCGGCGAAGGGAGGCTCGGCCGCTGTGCCCACAGCCCCGGTCGGATGCCGCTATCGCGTGCCGTTCTGCGCGAACTCGGCGACGGTGTCGACGTTCTCCTTGGTGACGAAGGCAGGTCCGGTGAGGACCGGCGCGGTGCCGCCTCCGCTGACGTTTCCGTTGGTCTTGTACAGCCACAGGGCGTCGACGGCGAGGTAACCCTGGAGGTACGGCTGCTGGTCGACCGCGAACTCGACCGATCCGCTCTGGACGGCCTTCACCAGGTCCTTGTTGAGGTCGAAGGTGGCGATCTTGGCCTTGCCGCCGGCGTCCTGCGCCGACTGCACGGCCGTGAGTGCGAACGGGGCGCCGAGGGTGACCACTTGGTCGATGGAGGAGTCCTGCCGGAGCTTGGCGGTGATCGTCGCCTTCACGGACGGCATGTCGGTGCCGTTGACGTAGAGGGTGTCCGTCTTGCCGGTGAATCCCTTCTTCAGCCCGGCGCAGCGGGCCTCCAGCGCGACCTGCCCCTGCTCCTGGATGACGCAGAGAGCGTGCTTGGCGCCGAGCCGGCTCAGGCGCCCGCCGAAGGCCTGGCCGGCGATGTTCTCGTCCTGGCCGAAGTACTCGAGCATGTCGAGTCGCTTCCAGTCGTCCAAGCCGGAGTTGAAGCCCACGACCGGTACGCCGGCTGATGCGGCCTTGGCCGCCACCGCCTTCAGGGCGTCGGGCTTGGCCGCGGTGAGCGCGATGCCGTCGACCTTCTGGTCCAGGGCGTTCTGCACGAGATTGGCCTGGTTGCCCGCGTTGGGGTCGCTGGAGTAGACGAGCTTGACGTTGTCCTTGGCGGCGGCAGCTTGGGCGCCCTTGCGGATCAGGTCCCAGAAGGTGTCGCCCGGGGCAGCGTGGGTGATCATGGCCACGGTCATGCGTGGGGTGTCGGCCTTGCCCGCGGAGGCGGCCGCGCCGCGTTCCTCGGACTTCTTGCCGCCCGAGCTGCTGGAGCAGCCGGCTGCGATGAGTGTGCAGGTGAGAACAACACCGGCCAAGGCGGCCGCTCGGTGGTTTCTGCGCATGTCCGTTGCGCCTCTCTGTGCTGGTCAGGGTGGGTTTTGGCGGGGCGGGGGGATGGCGTCGACGCCCGGCGGGCGGGCTTGAGGGCTTTCGATGACGGGGAGGGACACGCTCGGCCCTGCTCGGCGGCCGCGGTTGGTGTGTGACGGCGGAACGTGGAGCGGTGGGGTGGCGGCGGTCATGGGTGCGGACCGCCGGCCGTTCGCGACCGGAGACTAGAGCGCTTTATTAGCGCGCTCTAGTGGCACGTACTATGGAGCGCTCTCCAAGTGATGTCAACAGGTTTGTCAGGACGTTCCGACATGTGCCGGTGCGCGGATACGGCGGTGGGCGGTCCTCGGCGGCCGTCGACTTCATGGGAGCCGGTATCGGAGACCGCCGGTGCGCTTGTTGGCCAAGTGGCCGGTCTGGACCGGGACATGAGAGGGCGCGAGATCGGGGTCGTTCGGTTGCCGACCGGCCCGCGGTGACCGGACGAGCGCCGAGGCGCCCTTACCTCGCTCTTCAGGGGCTTCTCGTCGGCGCGCAGCCCGGGCCGGAGCTTGGAGTCGGAGGCTCGGCGTCCGCTGCGTCCGCCCGGTCGGCGCTCGGCCGTGCGACCGTCCCACCCGTCCCGTGGGAGGTGGCAGGCCGCATGAACACCACATGGCTTTGGCCAGATTGGACGTCTGACGGGTGTTCGAACCCGGCGATACTCAGGGCTGGGCAATCCGCCCCAATCCCCACATCCACCGGAGGTCTCTCATGCCCCAGACCAGCGTTGCCACCACCGCCGTGCTCGATGCCTGGCTGGCGGGCGCCGAGAGCGCGTACGGCCAGACCAACCCCGCCGGACCCCTCTACGTCGGCGGCGCCGCCGCCGAGGCCGCGCTCACCGACCCGAGCGACTCCCTCTACGGCTTCTGTTCCAGCCCGAGTGGGTCGCACGGCAGCTGGTGTTGCTGATCGCCTGCGGTGACTCCAGGGCCCTTTGTGGAGGGCCTGACCGCTGAGTGCCCTCTCCAGGGCGCGCTTTTTGACCGTATCGCCTGCGGAGTACGCCTCTTCGGGAGCGCCCCTGCGGGGTACGGTTCATAAAGCCGGAGCGTGGGAAACCGCGCGCCGAGCCACGACGCGTCCGCACCCGGGAACGCGCCGCAGCCTGCCGAGTCGGTTGCCGCCCGCCCCGCGCGCGTCGGGGATGCGGGGGTTTCCGGCTCGGTCGGTTGCTGCCGGGTGCGGACGGGTCCGGGCTGGTCGCACAGTTGCCCGCGCTCCCTCGGAACGACGCAAGAAGCGAGTTCATGGCGGAATGAGGAGGGTGGACGGTGAGCGGATCGGCGCCGGAAAGATCGGAAAGGCCGGGGAAGCCGGGGGAGTCGGGAAGGCGGGACGAGGCGGAATGGTTCGCCCGACCCGTACGGACGATCGCCCGGCCTTGGCGGGAAGAGCTGGCCCGGCGGCTGGCCTCCCTTGACGCCCTGAGCCGGGAAGAACAAGAAACGGTACTGGAAGCCGGCCACACCGCCCTGCTCAAGTCCCTGCACGCGAAGCTGTCCCGCCTGTTCCTGATCGAACTGCACGCCCTGCGCATGACAGCGGGCGGCGGACGTCACGCCGAGGACGCGGGGGCGGGATCCGACACGCGGACGTGGACCGCGTTCCTGGAGCAGGCCGAGGAGGAGGGCTATCTCGACCGGCTGGCCGGCCGATACCCGAACGTCGGCCCGCGGATCGCGTCGGTGGCGCGGCTGTCGGTGGCGGCGACGGCCGGATTCGCGGAACGGCTCGCCGCGGACCGCGAAGTGCTGCGGCCGCTGCTGGGGGGACCCGCGGGGGAGATGCGCGCCGTCGCGTTCGGGGCGGGCGACACCCACCGGGGCGGCCTGACGGTCAGTCGGGTCGACTTCGCCGGCGGCAACGTCATGTACAAGCCCCGGCCGTCCGCATCCGACGTGGCGCTGGGCGCGCTGCTCGACGAGCTCTACGCGGATTTCCCCGGCGCACCGTCGCCCGACGAGCGCATCCGGGTGCCGCGGACACAAGCACGCGAGGGCTACGGCTGGGCCGAGTTCGTCCGCCACCGCTACTGCGCGGACGAGGCCGAACTCGCCGCGTTCTACCGGAACATAGGGCACTGGCTGGCCGTCCTCCGCTTCACCGGCGGCACCGACATGCACGCGGAGAACATGATCGCCGCGGGTCCGGTGCCGGTGATCGTGGACGCCGAGACGCTCTTCGACGCCCCCGCGCCCTTCCCGCCCAGCGGCCGGGGCGACGCGGTGGACGTGGCCGCGGCGGCCATCCGCCGTACGGTGCTGCGTACCGGACTGCTGCCCGTACGCGGCACCGGCTTCGCGCTCGGCGGGGTCGACATCTCCGGAGTCGGGTCGCTGCCCGGCCAGCAGCCGCTGATCCCGAACCCGGTGATCGCGGACGCCGGCACCGCGGCGGCCCGTTTCCAGGTGGACCTGGTGGCGATGCCCACCGCGGGCAACCACCCCAGTCCCACTCCCGTGCTGAGCGCGTACTGGGACCGGATTCTGGCCGGCTTCCGCGAGATGACCGCGCACCTGCGTAGGCCCGGGACCGATCCGCACCGGCTGCTGCGCCGCTTCGAAGGCGCCCAGGCGCGGCGGATCCTGCGGCCGACGCAGGCGTACGTCGACATCGGCCGGATGCTCTGGCACCCGGCGTCGTTGCACGACGAGGCGGCGGCGGTCGAACGGGCCCGGGACATCCTGCGGCGCAACGCCGAGGTGCTGCCCGGTGCGCCGACCGAGCGTGCGGCCATCGACGGCGAGATCGCGGACCTGTTGGCCGGTGACGTGCCGATGTTCACCTTCACCGTGGACTCGGCCGCCGTACGGACCACCGTGGAGGACTGGCGCACCGCCGACCTGGCGCTGGAGGAGGCGGTGATCCAGGACGCGCTGGTCGGTGCGTACCTCAACGAGCGTTCGCTGCCCACGCGGACGCAGGCCGCCGCCCGCGACCCGCACGCCCGGGACCGGGAGCGCCGCCGCCGCGACCTGGCCGCGCAGATGGTACGGCGGCTGTGCGACGGGGCGGTGCGCGGCGAGGACGGCACGGTCACCTGGATCAGCCCCGTCTTCACCCCCGCGGGGTGGTCGATCAGGGTGCTGCCCGCCGACCTCTACACCGGGCAGGGCGGGGTGGCGCTGACGCTCGCGGAGTACGTGACCGAGGTGCGGGCCGGGCGGGCGGAGGAGGTGCCGGGCGTCGCCGAGACGTTCGAGGGGGCGCTGCGGGTCCTGGTCGGCACCGAGGACCGGACACCGACGCCGTCACCCGGGGCGTTCAGCGGTGCCGCGTCGCAGGTGTGGACGTGGCTGGCGCTGCACCGGGTGCTCGGTGAGGACTGGCTGCTGGAGCGGGCCGCCGCGAGGGCCCTGCTGCTCGCGGAGGGCCGACTGGTCGAGGACGACGTCGAGGTGGACCTCCTCAACGGGGCGGCAGGCGCGGTCGTCCCCCTGCTCAACCTGGCCGCGGCGACCGGGCAGGACCGCTGGCTCGGCGCCGCCGCGCACATCGGCCGCCGACTGACCGGGCTGGCCACCCTCGACGCGAGCGGCGCCCGCTGGACGACCCGGCTCAACCCCGAGGGCATCGGCGGCTTCGCCCACGGCGCCACCGGCATCGGCTGGGCGCTGACCCGGCTCGCGCTCGGCGACGCGGGCTCCGCGGCCGAACGGCGCGACTGGAACCACCTCGCCGAGCGGGCCTTCGCCTATCAGGAGTCCCTCTACCAACCCGAGCACGGCAACTGGCTCGACGTCCGCATCGGCGCCGAGGAGGACTTCTTCACCAGCTGGTGCCACGGCAGCGCGGGGGTGGGCATCGGCATGCTCGACCTCCACCGGCGCACGGGCGATCCCGCCCACCTCGACATGGCCCGTCGGGCCGCACGTGCCTGCGCCGCCGAGGGCTTCGGCTGGAGCCATACCCTGTGCCACGGCGACCTCGGCCTCTGGGAATTCCTCACGTCCATGGACTTCGGCGACCCCTCCGACCTCGACGCCGAGATCCTCACCGGCCTCGAGCAACGCGGCCCGGTCGGCGGCCTGGCCCGCGAGGCGTTCTCGCCCAGCCTCATGTCCGGCCTCTCAGGAGTACTCCACACGCTCCTGCGCATGCACCCCGCGGCCACCCTGCCGAATCCCCTCCTCCTCGACTGACCCGACCTCGGGCGTGGTCGCGGAGGTGGTCGCGCTCCGTGTCCGACGGGGCGGCCACCGTGGTGAACGCGACGCCGGACGGGCAGCGTGAGGCCCTGGTCGCATGCGGTTGGGGGCTGGGCGGCAGCCCTGCCGACCCCGCGCCGGGCGCCGGTGCGGGGTCGGTCCCGTCGACGCGTGGTCCGGCGCGTGCGGGACGCGCTCGGCAGTCCTGCCGGCGCATTGCCGATAGTTCTCGGCTGCGCTCGCAAGCTGTCCTGGGGCGGTGCACTGTGGAACATGTGGGGATTTGGGATCGCTTTGCCGGCTTCGGCCCGGGGCAATCGAAGCATGTGCTGCTGGCGCTCCCCGTCCTGCTGATCGTGATGATCACGGTCGTCGACATCGTTGCCCCGGCCGACATCCACCTGGGCCCGCTGCTGGTGATCGCGCCGGCGATCACCGCATCCTTCGCCGGCCCCCGGCTGACCGGGGCGATCGGCGTCCTGGCGCTCGCGGCCGAGGCAGGCATCGCCCTGTACGACGGCATCCTCTTCTCGCGCAACGTCGTCGTGCAGATGGTCGCCCTCGCCGTACTGAGCCTTCTGATCGTGGGCTACTCCGTGGTACGCGAGAGACACGGACGGGAACTGGCCCAGGTGAGATCGGTCGCCGAGGCCGCACAGCACGTACTGCTGTGGCCGCTGCCCAGCGGGATCGGCCCCCTGCGTACGGCGTCGGTATATCTGGCCGCCGAGGACGAGGCCGAGATCGGTGGAGACCTGTACGCCGTCACGCGTACCGACGACGCCACGCGCGTACTCATCGGAGATGTCCGAGGCAAGGGCTTGGCGGCCATCGGCGAGGCCGCTCTGCTGCTCGGCGCGTTCCGCGAAGCCTCCCATCAACACGCCGACCTCATCGCGCTGACGGACGCGCTGGAACAGAGCGTCGGCCGCTACCACGGCGAATTCACCCCGCCGGAGGACGAGGCCGGGGCCGAGGAGCGCTTCGTGACCGCCCTGTTGCTCGAGATCCCCGACGATGCCGCCATCGTCAGGATGACCAGCTGCGGGCACCCCGCGCCCCTGCTGCTCAGCCCGGAACACTCCGTCACCGCACTGAGGCTGCACCCCGCGCCCCCGCTGGGAATCGGCGTCCTGGGCCCATCGCCGCGCACGCTGGACGTGTTCACCTTCGAAGCCGGGGAAACCCTCCTGCTCTACACCGACGGCGTCATCGAGGCGCGCAATCAGAGCGGTGACTTCTATCCGTTCGCCGAACGAGCCGCCCAGTGGACCGAGAGCGGCCCCGAAGCGCTCCTGCGTCACATCCGGCGTGACCTCCTCGCCCACGTCGGTGGACGCCTCGGCGACGACGCCGCGCTCATCGCCCTTCGCCGGACACCCACCCATTCCGGCCACCACCTCGCCAGGCTCATCCACGCCGAGCCCTCCAGAGGGTGGGGGCGGGACTCCCAGGAACGCAGCTCCTGAGAAAGTCCTGGCCTGGTTACCCGTGCGTCGCGGCGCGACCGTGGAGCCATGAACACGAACGGCACCGACGTGGAAAGCCTGGAACTGATCGTTGTCGTCGCCGTCGGTGTACTGGCGATGGGCCGGCTGTCGCGTCGTACGGGCCTGAGTGAACCGCCGCTGCTGCTCGGCGCGGGCTGCCTCGTAGGACTGACACCCCCCTTCGCCGGGTTCACGCTGTCCCCCGACGTCGTCCTGTTCCTCTTTCTTCCCGCCCTGCTGTACTGGGAGGCGCTGACCTCCTCGGTACGCGAGATCCGCGACAACTTCCGCAGCATCGCCCTACAGGCCACCGGGCTGGTGCCGGCCACCGCCGTCGCAGTGGCCGCCGTGGCCCACACGTTGGGCTACAGCTGGCCCATCGCCTTCGTCCTCGGTGCCGTCCTGGCTCCGACCGACGCCGCGGCCGTCGCCGCCGTGGCCAAGGCCATGCCACGCCGCATCCTGACCGTGCTGCGCGCCGAAAGCCTGCTGAACGACGGCACCGCTCTGGTCCTGCTGGCCGTGGCCATCGAGGTCGTCACCGACGAGCGACCCTTCTCCTGGTCCGGTACGGCGCTCGCCTTCGTCGAGTCCTACGCCGGCGGAATCGTGATCGGTGCCGCGACCGCACTGCTCCTCATCCCGGTCAGGCGCCGGCTGCCCGAGCCCCTGCTCCACAGCGTGCTGAGTGTCGCCACCCCCTTCCTCGCCTAGGGCCTGTCCGGCGGATCATGCCGGAGACGCGGGGTCTGGCACGCCCTCCCCCAAGCTCTTCGAGCAGGGGGTGCCCCCAGCGGCGTTGTCGTCGGTCGCCGACTCCCCCAAGCTCTCGGCTTCGCTCGAGCAGGGGGGACCCCCATCGCGTCGACTCCCTCCTCCGCCTTGCAGCTGCACGCACCAAGCCCCGCTCACCAGCATCGATGAGACCCCGCCCGTTTCCTGCGACCTGATCCGCCGGACGGGCCCTACCTCTGCGGCCTTGTGACCACCCGGTTCGGCCCCCGCGTCATCGGTTCCGACGCCCGCATCCAGGCCATCGCCTTCTGGGAAGTGGCCAGTTACCCGCTCAACAGCGCGCTGTTCATCCTCGTCGATATCCAACTGCCCGCCGCGATCAGGGCATTGACCTCGGTCTCCCTCGCGCAGGCGGCGATCGCCGCCTGAGCCGTGAGCGTCGCTGTGATCGGGACACGGCTGCTGTGGTTCTACTCGGTCCCCTATCTGGTCAGGTTCCTGGACCGGCGTCCTCAGCAGCGGGACCGCCGTATCACCGCCCCTCAGCGGCTGCCGCTGGCGTGGGCGGGGATGCGCGGAGCCATCTCGCTGGCCGCGGCGCTGACCGTGCCCGCCGTGACCGCCGAGGGACATGTCGTCGAACAACGCGACGCCGTCGTGTTCATCACGGCTGTCGTCATCGTCGTCACCCTTACGTTCCTCGGTCCGACGCTGCCGACCGTGGTCCGCCGGGCCCGCTTCCCCGAGGACGAGGTCGAGACCGCGGAACTCACCCTCGCCCGTTGCCATATGAGCAGCGCCGCCCTGCGCGCCCTACCGGAGTTGGCGCAGCGGTTCGGGGTCCCCGAGGCGGCCACCCTCCGCATGGCCCAGGACATCGAGGACCGTAGGGCCCCCGCTCCCGGCTCCACGCGACGCCGTGAGAGCGTGCGGCGCCTCGAACTCGCCCTGCTTCAGGTCAAGCGGGACACGCTCAGGGACCTGCGCGACGCCGGCCGCATCGACGACATCGTCCTCCGCGCCGTTCAGGAAGTGCTCGATATGGAGGAGGTCCGCCTGGGGACAAAGGCGCATCACCCAGCGGCGGAGTCTTCCCAGGACGACCCCGCGCGCTCCTAGGGCCCTCTTCGGAAGTGGATCAAGGCCGTGTGCGGTGATCGTGTCCCGCGGCGTGGAAAGCCTCTGGGCTTGGTCAGCGGACGACGTCGAGGACGTTCATCTGCAGGCCGTTGGAGTACACGGCGTGCTCGACGAGCCTGAGCTTCTGGGTGTCCTTGTCGGTGGCGGGGAACAGGCGCTTGCCCGCGCCGAGCAGCAGCGGGTGGACGAGCAGGTGGTAACGGTCGATCAGGCCGGCGTCGGCGAGGCTGTGGTTCAGGGCGACGCTGCCGTGGACGATGATCGGGCCTCCGTCGGTCTCCTTGAGGGCGGCGACCTCGTCGAGGGAGCGCAGGATGCTGGTCTCGCCCCAGTTCGAGACGAGCTTGTCCTCAGTGAGGGTGGTGGAGACGACGTACTTCGGCATGGTCTTGTAGTGGGCGAACTCGTTCATGTCCGGCCACACCGGGCTGAACGCCTCGTAGCTGGTCCGGCCCATCAGGACGGCGGTGGATTCCTGCTGCTCCCGTGCCTTGATGTCGAACGCCTCGGGGACGAACTCGACGTCCTTGAAGGTCCATCCGGAGTTGCGGTAGCCGGGTTCGCCGCCCGGGCCCTCCATGACGCCGTCGAGCGAGATGAAGGCGGAGCTGATCAGGGTACGCATGCTGGTTTCCTTTGGGGTTTCTGGTGTGCGGTTTTCGATTGCTCGCCGCCGCCTCGACCACGTTCGAGGCGGCGGCCTCCTGGTGGGGACTCTTTGCGGGCCGCCCCCGGAGGGAGGCCGGTGCGGTTCCGTGCCGGGGCCGGGCGGCGAGGATCCGGGCCCGCATCGGGTCCAGGGATGCCTCGGCCGCGCGGGTCTTCGATCACAGCGACGTCCAGCACCGCTCCAGAATCTCTCCGACAAAAAAAATTGTCAAGGAGGGAAATGTTGTCGGTGGGTGGAATGGCGGCAGACAGGGTAGGCGTGGGAACCCATCGGACAGTGGGAAACGGCCCGGGATCCCGGCGACGGTGGGTCGCCAACGCCTCTGCCCGCGAGTCTCACGACGCCGATCTCCTGATCGCTGTGATCCACGGCTGGTGAGGCCCTCGGCTCGTGCAGTGAGGGCGGGCGGTGCCACATTGTGCGCGGTGCGAACCGGCATGCGGTGCCGGTTGAGTACTGGGGCATGCCGTGCGTTCGAGATCGGCTTGCCCGGGGGCACGCCCGGGAAGTGCCACCGGCGACCTGGGCGGACCCGCGAGAGCCGCGGCCGTAGCCGGGGCTGTTCGACGAGGCGCCGGAGGAGCTCGTCGAGTCGTGGAGGGCCGAGCGCGCTCATGCCGGCCGACTCGCACGTGGGTCGGGGACCCGCGTGCGAGCCGGCTCCCGGAACCGGTCGTCAGCCCGCGGCGGCGGTGAGCGCTTCGAGGGCGCCGGCCTGGGTACGCCAGTCGGTCTGGTTGGGGCTGGTACCGGCCCAGCGTTCGCCGAGGGCGTTGAGGGAGCTACGGTCCCGCGCCCACAGCGTGTCGGCCTGCTTCTGGACGTAACTCTGGTAGGTGCCGGAACCGGTGGCCTTCGCGAGGTCGGCGAAGTTCCGCATGAAGATGCCCTTGAACTGCTTCTGGTTGTCGTCGCAGGACGTCGAGCCGACGTCGCAGGACTCGGTGAGCACTCCGCCGGAGGTCAGCGTCGGGCTGCTGATCGCGGCGTCGGCCAGGGTGCGCGCGGTGGTCAGCAGCGAGCTGTCCCCGGTCGTCTTCCACAGTTCGGTGAAGCCGCCGATGGCCAGTCCCTGGTTGTAACTCCACACGGTGGAGCCGTTGTTGGCGCAGGCGGAGGTCAGCCCGTCGTTCACCAGACCGGAGGAGTTGATCATCCCGCTGGACCGGTACCAGGCGGCGGACGTCTTGGCCCGCTGCAGCCAAACGGTGTCGCCCGCGATGCGCTGGTGCAGCGCCGTGGTCAGCCAGAGGTACTGCCCGTTCGTCACGGCGTTCTTGTAGGTGCGCTCGCGGTCCCACCACACGCCGCCCCCGCAGGTGCCGGGGTCCCAGTACTGCTGAACGTAGTTGGCGATGGTGACCGCCTCGTTCAGATAGCGGGAGTCACCGGTGTAGTCGTACGCGTCGATCCAGGCGATGGCCCACCAGCCCGAGTCGTCGATGGAACGGCTGATGAAGTCGCCCTCGATCGCATCCGAACTGCGAACACCGGCCGCGAAGGTGCCCTTGTTCTGGTCGAAGGTGCGGGCGATGACCCAGTCGTAGTCGTGCCTGCCGGTGGCCCGGGAGGAGTCGATGAGCGCGGTGAGGGTGGCGGCGGAGTTCCACCAACTGCTCGGCCACCAGCCGTTGTAGGGGTCGTACGAGGACATCAGCGCGTCGGCCGCCGCGCGCGTCCTGGTCGGCACGGGTCTGACCCACGCGGTGCAACTGCCCTCGTTGTGGCTTGCCTCCCGGCCGCAGGCGCGGACCGCGCCGCCGTAGAGCAGCCCGCGCGGATCGCGGGTGGCGTACATCGCGGTACGGGTGCCGGTGGCACCGGACGGGGTGCTGGTGCGGCCGAGCGAGGAGCCGTCCGGCCAGGTCGAGCCGCCGTCCCAGGAGCGGTCGAGCCAGATCTCGTCGCCGGCGCCACCGGTGTCGATGCTCGCCCAGGCCATGGAGTTCTTCTGGTCGACGTGCAGCCGGATCGTGCGGCCGTAGAGAGTCGTCGACGGCACCGGCTGGTCGTCGCCGGCCGCCTTGCCCGCGTCGGTGCCGTCACAGAGCGTGTCGCAGACCGTGGGGTAGACCCAGTTCGTACAGCCGACCCCTGCGGCGTCGCCGCAGGCCCGCACGAGCCCGCGCCGGTGGTTGCGAGGATCGGTGATGTTGTACATCAGCGTCCTGGTACCGGTCCAGGTTCCCGGGACGCTCGCCTTGCCGAGCAGTCCTTCCCAGGTGGCGCCGCCGTCCCAGGAGCGGTCCAGCCACACCGAGTCGCCGGTCACGCCGTTGTCGATGCTGGCCCACGCCATGTCGTCCGCGTCGGACACGTGCAGTTCGAGGCGACGGCCGTTGAGGTCCTTGTTCGGCACCGGGAAGCTCTCCTGCCGGGCCTGTGAGGGGTCCAGCGTGTCACAGGCCAGTACGCACACCTGGGTTGCGGCGGCCGCCGGCGTCGCGGCCGGGACCAGTGCCACGAACGCGAGAGCGGCCGTCAGCAGGAAGGTGAGGAGCCGTGGTCTGACAACGATGTCGGAGTTGTGTGAGGGCACCGGAACTCGCCTCGATTTCAGGGTGGGGGACGCCGGTTGGGTCTCACTGAGCCGGACGGGGGACCGGCAATGGTCCATACCTGCCCGGGAGGCAGTGAACCGGCTTGGTGGGGTGCTGTCAATGTCTCCAACGGGAGTGATTTCAGGGGTGGTTCACACCAGCTGTGACGGGTTGACACCCCGCTGTGGGGCGCACATCATCGGTGGAACTTCGGCGAGGCGTCTCGCACACCCACCGCTTCATGAGTCCCAGGCCTTCGTCAGCGATCAGTTTGAATCGATTCAAGCACTTCGTTCCCGCATTCAGACCCGGGAGGTACCTATGCGGCGCCGCCGCCCCTTGTTGATCCGAACGCCCTGCCCAGGGCGCCTACTTGGCCTCGCCACAGTGGTGTCCGCCGCACTGCTCATGGCTCCCGCGCCGGCCACATCGGCGGCCACCTCGTCGACCGCAACAGGAGCCGGCAAGGCGACCCTTGACGCCCTGAACTACTCGCCGACCTCGCGCACCCTCAAGCCGACCGCGATCTACCGAACGTCCGGCAGTGTCGCGGACCCGCAGAACGTCCTCAGCGGGCAGCCGACGCGGATCTCCGGCTCGCAGTCGGCCGTCACCCTCGACTTCGGCAAAGAGGTCGGTGGCGTGACAACGTTGTCCTTCGGCAGTACCAGCGACAGCGGCCAGCGCGTCGGCCTGGCCTTCAGCGAGTCGTCCCTGTACGTGGGCAACAACAGCGACCGCAGCAGCGGACGCGACGGCGAGGACGGGGCGCTCTACGCCACGGCCTCCGCCAACGGCACCTACACGGTGCCCACCGCTCAACAGCGGGGCGGCTTCCGCTACTTGACGGTTTTCCTGGACACCTCGGGTTGGGTGGATCTCAAGGGCGTCAGCCTCAACTTCACCGCGGCTCCGGGCAAGGCCGACCCGGCCGACTACGCCAACTACTTCTCCTCCAGCGACGACCTGCTCAACCGCATCTGGTACGCCGGGGCGTACACCGTCCAGCTCAACACGATCGCCTCCAACCAGGGCCGCGCCTGGCCCCCGCCGTCCTCGGCGTGGGACAACGGCGCCACCGTCGGCGTGGGTGACTCCGTCCTGGTCGACGGGGCCAAACGCGACCGTACGGTGTGGCCCGGCGACATGGGCATCGCCGTACCCACGCAGTACGCGTACTCCAACGACCTCGTCTCGACCCGCAACGCGCTCACCACGATGTACAACGCGCAGTCGGCGGAAGGTGAAATCCCCTGGTCGGGGCCGCCGTTCAACCTCACCGGCTCGGACACCTACCACACCTGGACGCTGCTGGGGACGTCGACGTACTACACCTACTCGGCCGACCGGGCGTGGCTGGATTCCGAATGGGCCGACTACAAGCGCGGGATGGCCTTCATCACCAACAAGATCGACGGCAACAACCTGCTCAACGTGACGCGCACCCAGGACTGGGCCCGGGTCGGCCAGGGCGGCGAGAACGTCTCCGCCAACGCGCTGCTGTACGCCGCGCTCAAGGGCGGCGCCACCCTGGCCACGGTCGAGGGCGACAGCGCACTCGCCGCGAGCTGGAACGCCAAGGCGGCCGCCATCAAGTCCGCCGCCAACTCCCTGCTGTGGGACGCCGCGAAGGGCATGTACAAGGACAACCCCAGCAGCGGCCTGTACCCGCAGGACGGCAACTCCCTCGCCGTCTGGTACGGGTTGACCGACTCCGCGGCCAAGTCGAAGAGTGTCATCGCGGGGCTCGGGAAGAACTGGGGCATCTACGGCCCCACGACTCCCGAATGGGGCGGCAACGTGTCGCCCTTCGCCGGCGGCATGGAGCTCAACGCCCGCTTCACCGCCAATGACGACTACACCGCCCTGGACCAGATCCGCCGCACCTGGGGCCACATGCTGACCAGCGACATCGGCTCCAAGAGCACCTTCTGGGAGGGCATCAAGGCCGACGGCGGCCTCGCCTACGGGGGTTCGTTCATGAGCCTGGCCCACGGCTGGTCCACCGCGCCCACCTCCACGCTCACCTTCGACGTGCTCGGCACCGCACCCGAGTCGGCGACCGGCACGTACCGCTTCGTCCCGCACCCCGGCGACCTGACCAGCGCCGAGGGCCGCATCACCATGCCCCAGGGCGCCGTCAACGCCTCCTGGTCCCGCGACCCCGCCGCCGGCACGTACTCGGCGCACCTCACCAGCCCGGCCGGTACCACCGGCCGCATCGGCGTCCCGAAGTTCGGCGGCGGCAACATCTCGGTGTCCGTGAACGGCACCGTCGTCTGGAGCAACGGAACGTTCACCCCCACCTCGGGAATCACCGGCGCGAGCCAGGACGACACCTACGTCTACCTCACCGGCGTCGCCCCGGGCGGCTACACCGTGGCCGCCACCGGACTGGGCAATCCGTCGCCGCCCGCCGATCCCGGTACCGGCGCGCTGCGGCCGGGCTTCACCCGGTGCGCGGCCGAGGGCGGTACCTGCTCCTTCAGCGGCACCCGCTCGGTGGCCTACGGGGCTGGGACCTACACGTACAAAACAGTGACCGGCAGCACCGCCTGCACCAACGACTCCTTCGGTGGTGACCCGGCGTCGAATCTCGTCAAGTCCTGCTACGTCGCCGACGCGGGCGGCCCGCCCGGATACACCGTCTGCGCGGCGGAGGGCGGCACCTGCGCCGTGCCCGGCTACAACCGTGACGTCGTCTACGGCGCCAACGGCAACTTCGCCCACCAGGTCACCAACGGGTCCGTCGCCTGCACCAACGCCCACTTCGGCGATCCCATCGACGGAGTGGCCAAGTCCTGCTACGTGGCGCCCGCGGGAGGACCGTCCGGTGGCTGGACCAAGTGTGCGGACCAGAACGGAACCTGCCCGGCCGCCGCGGGGCAGCCGGTGACATACGGCGCCTTCGGAGCGTTCACGACGATCACGGCCACCGGCGACACCCCGTGCACCGACGCCACGTTCGGAGATCCGATCCCGGGTGAGTCGAAGGCCTGCTACACCGCCACCGGCGGTCCGGTCGGCTACGCCGCCTCCTGCTCCGCTGAAGGCGGCACGTGCGCCTTCAGCGGACAGCAGACCGTCGCCTACGGCGCCCGGGGCCGTTTCCTCTACAAGGCGTTCACCGGCGGCACCGGCTGCACGACGGCGGCATTCGGCACCGATCCGCTGCCGGGCGTGAGCAAGACCTGCTACCGCACCACCTGAGCAGCGCAACGCCTCCGGCAGCCTCCGTTCCCCGCGTGTCAGGGGGCTGCCGGATCACTCCGGATGGGCCACTGCCTCCTTCTGCAGTTGCACCGCCGCCAGCAGGCTCAGTTTCGGTTCCGCCTGGCGCAGCGCCCGCACCGCCGCGACGGAGGTGATGTCCCCGGTGAAGCCGACGTCGGCCAGCCGGGAGCGGACCCAGCGGGCACGCAGTTGGGTCTCGGTGGCGGAGGCGGTGGACTCGACGAGCGCGGCAGCGCGTTCCAGACCGAGGCGCTCTTCCGGTGAGGCCTCGGCCAGTGCCTGGCGCAGGGTCGCCGCGACCACGTCCGCGTCCCGGATGGCCAGCACGAAGTTGTTCTTCTTGCTCAGTCCCGTGATTCCTGTCATGGGGATCAGCCTGACTGCCATGTTCTCCGCGCGCCAAGCGACTTGAGGAGGCTCAGAGGCTCGGCCACTCGCCGTCGGCCCGTGCGGTCGGGGCAGCGGACCGCGCACCCGGTGCGTGCCTGCGCGCCGGGTGTGCGGTCGCCCTGGCTTTTCGTCATCGGGCGATGGGATCAGCTGCTGGGGACGGTGTCCTCGAACGTGGTGCCCGCGCTGCGGTACGCCGTCACCTTGGCGGCGACCTGCGCCGGAGTGAGGACCTGGTCCTTGACGTGCAGGACGTAGTCGACCTGCTCGTCGTACGCCCGCGCGGTGGTGCTGGTCTGGCCCGCGAGGTCGATCAGCCACTGGTTGAAGTTGATCGACATCGGCCGCTCCGGCAGGTACGCGGAGTCATGGGTGCCGAAGAGCTGTCCGTCGATGTAGTACTTGATGCTGCTGTTGTCGATGGTCAGCACCAGGTCGTGCCAGCCGTTGTAGCTCTGCCGGCCCTCGGTGTGCTGGTTGACCGCCACCCACGGGTCGGCCTGGTAGGTCTCCCAGGACGTCGTGTAGAGGATGTCGGAGGTCTCGCCCCAGCCGCCGTTGGGCAGATACTCGAAGTCGTACTCGGAGTAGTCGTCCGCCATCGGTGCCGTGAGGTCGTTGATGGTGAAGAACGTCTGGACGAGGTGGTCGCCGTCCGGGCCGTACTTGGGCGCGTCGTTGAACTTGACCCGGGCCGCGTAGGTGCCGTTCTTGAACTTCCGCGCGTTGGTGACGATCTCGGTCTGCTTGGTGCTCTCCCCGGTGCCCGACGTCGAGGTCTCCAGGTTCATGACGGAGTTGCCGCTCGTGGTGGCGAAGGTGACCTTGTCGGGCGCCCAGGTGGCGCCGGACACGCCGGGGCCGCCGGAGGTGGAGCGCACGCTCCAGCCGTGCGCCGAGACCTTCGGGTCGTTGTAGGCGCTGTAGTTGAAGTCGTCGAACAGCGTGGCGCCGGTGGCCGGCGGGTCGGTCGGCGGGTCGGTGGGCGGGTTCGTCGGGTCGTTGCCCGCGGGGGCCTGGCCCCACAGCGTGGTGCCGGACAGCTGCGCGGTGACCTTGGACCAGTCGGCGTACGACGTCTGGGAGGCGCCGAAGGAGTAGTCGTCGCTCTGGTTGAGCGACTGCCACGTCGACTGGTAGAAGCGCAGCTGCATGTCGCCTGTGTCGGCGCCCGGCGCGAGCGTGCCGGCGCCGGAGGTGAAGCCGATCTCCAGGTAGCGGTCGGCCGTGGCGGTCGGGTTGGCGAGCGTGCCGAAGGTGCCCGTGACGTTGGCGCAGCCCTTGACGGCCCAGGAACAGGCGAAGCGATAGGACGCGCCGGCCGAGTCGGCCTTGAAGTAGTAGCGGATCCTGACGTTCGCCAGTTGCACGGTCGTGCTGCCGGTGTTCTTCACCTTGAACCAGGGTTCGGACTGGTCGGCGGTGGCTCCCGTGGCGCTCGTACGGTACTGGACGCTCAGCCCGTCGCCGGCGGCGCTCGCGGTGGCCGGGAGCGCGGTGAGCGCGGCGGCGCCCATGGCCACCGCGACGGCGGCGGACGCTGCGGCGCGTAGCCGGTTCTTCGCGAATCTCATGGTTGTTCCTCTCCAGAAAGGTGGGGTGATTCCCGGAACGGGACAGGGTCAGGGGTGTTGCCGGACATCGAGGGCGTCGAGCCGCACGGTGTGCTCGTCGAGGCGGGAGCGGAAGTCGGCCCAGTCGGTCGCGCCGCTCCAGGCGCGGTCGGCGAGGGCACACAGCCGCGGGTAGGTCAGGTACTCGATGTGGGCGGGCGTCGTGACGAACTCGGTCCACAGCTGGGTCTGGGTGCCGAGCACCCGCCCGGCCACGTCCGGGTCCGCGTCCTCGGGTACGGGATCGTGGGCGTGGACGGCGCGCAGATCGACGACGCCTCCGGGCTGGGCCAGTGGCTCGCGCGGGTCGCCGGACTGGGCGTAGTCGAGGTAGGTGGCCCGGTGGTAGGCGCTGACGACGGGGTGGCCGCGGCGGGCCGCCGTCAGAGTGTGGGCCGAGTCCCGCCAGGTCATCACGGTGAAGTCGAGGGGCAGTTCGGCGCCGGTCTCGGCCCAGCCGACCGGGCGGCGTCCGTGCCGGACGAGGAATTCGCCGATCTGCCCGAGGAACCAGCCGTGCAGGGCCGCGGGGCCCGGCAGGCCCTGCGCCACCGCTCGTTCCCGCGCGGCGACACTGTGCGTCCACTCGGTGGTGGGGCACTCCTCGCCGCCGACATGGATGTACGGCGAGGGGAAGACGTCCATGACCTCGTCGAGGACGGTGCGGCAGAAGTCGAGGACCTCGTCGTGGACACCGAGGACGGTGTCGCACACGCCCCAGCGGGTCCAGACGTCGAGGGTGCGCTCCGGATGGTTGCCCAGTTCGGGGTAGGCGGCGAGGGCGGCGCGTACATGGCCGGGCATCTCTATCTCCGGCATGACGGTGACGCCGCGAGCGGCCGCGTACCGTACCAGCCCGACGAGTTCGTCCCGCGTGTACGCCCCGCCGTGCGGGATGTCGTCGTACGTGTCGCTTCCGGCCGGGCCCTTCTGGGACTCGGCGCGGTGGCCGCCGACCTCGGTGAGCTTGGGCAGTGCGGCGACGGGCATGCGCCAGCCCTGGTCGTCGGTGAGATGCAGATGGAACACGCTGATCTTGTGCAGGGCCAGCAGGTCGACGTACCGGCGCAGGTAGGAGACGGGCTGGAAGTGGCGTGCCACGTCCAGCATCGCGCCGCGCCAGGGGTGGCGGGGGACGTCGGTGATCTCGGCGCACGGCAGCCGCCACCGTGTACCGCGCTGCGGAGTGTCCAACAAGGCCTGAGGAGGCAGGAGTTGGCGGAGTGTCTGGATGCCGCGCAGCAGACCGGTCAGGTGTGCGGCGCGCAGCAGCACGGCGTGCGGGGCGACGGTGAGCCCGTACCCCTCTTCGCCGAGGCCGGTGAGTCCGGGGTCGAGCGTCAGGGCGAACTGTCCGTGCGGGGACGGCCGCAGGGACAGCCCGGTGGCGGGGGCGAGCAGGGTGCGCAGCAGGTCCGCGGCCGGTTCGGCGCCCGCGCCGATGTGCAGCGCGGTGCCGGCGTCGAGCGTGAAGTGTCCCGGCCTGGGTGCGGCCTTGGTGGGGCGGGGTACGAGGGTGAGCGCGGATCGCTGTGCGGGCATGGATCAGCTCCGGGACGGGGTCGCGTGGGGGTGGGGTGTGAGGTCAGCCCTTGACTGCGCCGGCCGCGAAGCCGGAGGTGACATGGCGCTGGAGCAGCAGGAACACCACGAGCGCCGGGGCGGCGAAGAGGGTCGAGGCGGCCATCGTGGCGCCCCAGTCGGTGCCGAAGACGTTCTGGAACGAGGACAGCCACACGGGCAGGGTGCGGTTGTCCTGCTGCTTGATGATCAGGAAGTTGGCGTAAGCGAACTCGTTCCAGGCGGTGATGTAGCCGAACAGCGAGGTGGCCATCAGGCCCGGGGCAAGGAGCGGGAACGCTATATGCCGAAATGCGCCGAGCCGGGTGCAGCCGTCGACCTGGGCGGACTCCTCCAGCTCCGGGGGGATCGTGCCGATGAAGCCGCGCAGAACGATGATGGTGAAGGGCAGCGTCATCATGAAGTAGACGAGGGTCAGGGTCGGGAGCCGGTCGAGCATGTCGGTGTCCCGGGAGATGATGTAGACCGGGATGATCAGTGATTCCCAGGGCGCCATCTGCGCGATGAAGACCATGAGCATGAACTGCCGGCGCCCCTTCCACTTCAGCCGGGCGACCGCGTAGGCGGCGCCGAGCGCGATGACGAGGGCGAGCAGGACGGCGCTCAGCGTGACGAGGATGCTGTTGCGCCAGAACAGGCCGAAGCCGGCGGCGCCGACGGCGGTGCGGAAGTGGTCGAGTGTCCAGGTCCGAGGGACGATCCGGGGGTTGTCGGACTGGATGTCGCGGGTCGGGGTGAACGCGGTGGCGACCATCCAGTAGACCGGGAAGAGACAGACCACGACCGTGACGACGGCGGCGGCGTTCAGGGGCAGGCGGCGGATGCGGGGCCGGGTCGTGCTCATGCGAGCTCGTCCTCCTGGCGGAACATCTGGCGGAAGTAGAAGACGAGCACGCCCGACATCAGCACGACGGTGACCATGGAGGCCGCCGAACCGAGGTCGTACCGCTGGCTCGACAGGGCGGTCTGCACCGCGTACACGGGCAGGATCGTGGTCGCGTCGCCGGGCCCGCCGTTGGTCATCACCCAGATCTGGACGAACGCCTTGAAGGTCCAGATCACTTCGAGCGAGAACACCAGCATGAAGATCGGCCGGACCATGGGGAAGGTGATGGAGCGGAAGATCCGCGGCCCCGACGCCCCGTCGAGCCGCGCCGACTCGTACAGCTCGGTGGGGACGGTGGTGAGGGACGAGTACAGGGTGATCGCGGCGAAGGGCACGGACTGCCATACGACGAGGACGACCACGATGGCGAAGGCGGCCGGGCCGTGCGCGAACCAGGGGTAGCGGTGGAAGGACTCGAACCCCAGGTCGGTCAGGACCGCGTTGACGATGCCGAACTCCGAGTGGAACAGCCACTGGAAGACGGTGGTCGCCGCGATGACGGGCATCGCCCAGGTCAGCACGAGCGCGCTGAGGACCGCGGTCCGCCCGAACCGGCCGAGCCGCTCGACCATGAGCGCGACCAACGTGGACAGCACCATGATCAGGACGACGTTGATCGCCATGAAGAGGAAGGTGCGGCGCACGACCTCCCAGAAGCGGCCGTCCCCCAGCAGCGTCTCGTAGTTCTTGAATCCGACGAAACGCGCGCCGCCCAGGATGAGTTGGCGCAGACCGAAGTCCTGCAGCGATATCACCACGGCGCGGACCAGGGGATAGACGAGCAGATAGAGCGTGCCGAGGACGGCGGGCGCGATCAGCACGTACGGCCAGATCCCACGGCCGGTGGACTTCGACGGGCGGCGCGGCCCTGGACCGGTGGAGCGCCGGGGCGGCCCGGTACCGAGTGGGGGGCGGGGGGCGGTCTGCTCGCGGACGGCCGACACGGCGCTCCTCCTTCCGGTGCGTGGACGGTTCAGGAGCCGGAGTTCATGGCCGCGGTGATGGCCTCGGAGGCGGTGGCGGCCTTCTTCTGGATGTCGCCTCCGGTGAGGACGGCCGTCATGTAGTCCTTGATCGGGTTCTTGGCCTCCACGGCGGCCCAGCCGGGGGTGTTGGGTGTGGCGTGGCCCTGGGCGGCGCCGACCGCCATGGCCGCGGCTCCGGGGTCGGCTGCGACCGCGGAGGCCAGGGTGGTCTTGTTCGGGACGTAGCTCATGGCGACGGCGAGCTTCTTCTGCCAGGTGTCGCCGGTGAGTTCCTTGACGAAGGTGTAGGCCGCGTCCTGCTTGGTGGACGCCGTGGGGATGACGAGGTCGGAGCCGCCGGTGAAGACCGCGCCGGGCTTGTCGGCGGCCTTCCCCGGGATCGGGAAGAAGCCGAGCTTTCCCTTCAGTGCTGGGTTGTTCTGGATGACGACGTTGGCGCCGCCGGGTGTCGAGATGACCTGGGCGACCTTCCCCTTTGCCATGACGTCCGCCTGCGGGGGGTTGGCCTCGTCGGAGTCCCTGGGGCCCTTGCCGAGGGCCTGGAGCTTCTCGTAGAACTCCAGCCCGCGGATCGCCTCGGGGGAGTCCAGCGTGCCCTTCCACTTGCCGCCGGACTCGG
This sequence comes from Streptomyces sp. GbtcB7, assembly GCF_019091445.1. Lineage (NCBI taxonomy): Bacteria > Bacillati > Actinomycetota > Actinomycetes > Kitasatosporales > Streptomycetaceae > Streptomyces > Streptomyces sp. GbtcB7. The sequence continues at coordinate 33,315 of NZ_JAGXJM010000016.1, read as the reverse complement.
TGGCGAGGTCGCCGCCCTCGTCCCAGACGAAGCCCGCGAGGGTGTACCAGTTCTGGCCGGGCAGATAGATGCCTTGCGTGCCACCCGTGTTGAGCTTCTTGGTGGCGGCGATCCACTGGTCGCGGGTCTTGATGTCGGTCGCGTCGATGCCCGCCTCCTTGAAGAGGTCGGTCCGGTAGATGACGACGCGGTTGGCGGCGTAGTACGGAATGCCGTACTGCTTGCCCTCATAGACGCCCGGCTCCGCGAGACCCTTGAGCCAGTTCTTCCCCCCGAGGTCGTCGACCTTGTCGCTGAGGTCGAGCAGCCCCCCGCTCTGAGCGAACTGGGCGACCTGGGTGTTGCCGGTCTCGATCACGTCCGGTGCGTCGTTGCTGGCGAGGGCGGCCGTGACCTTCTCGCCGATCCCGTCCCACTCCTGGATCTGCACCTTGACCTTGATGTCCGGGTGAGCGGTCTCGAAGCCCTTGACGAAGTCTTTCTGGAACTGGGCCGAGACGCTGTCGCGCATCAGCCAGACGTCGATGGTGGCGCTCCCGCCGGAGCTGTCGTCGGAGGTATCGGAGGAGCTACTGCAGGCACTCAGCCCGGCCGTCATCACGAGCACGGACACACCGGCAAACAAGCGGAGCTTCACGGTTCACCTCTGGAGGACATGACCTGACCACCTGACCAGTGAAGTCCACTGGACAGCTCACCTCTTGATGTGGGGTTGAAGGTGGCATAGACCAATCGAGGGCGTCAACCCCCCGTACTTCAAAGGGTTTTGGGGTGCAGGCCAGTCGGGATCTGGGCGATCATCTCTCGGTGGCAGTTACACTTGCTTGGTCAAGGGGGCAGTTGCGGGTGACCACTGGTCAACTGGTTAACTGGTTATTCCGCGCATGAGGGAGGGCACCATGAAGGCTGACGCACCAGGTGCGGTGCTCAAACGGGAGCGAGTTCGCGACTTCATCCTCGACCTCGTCGAGTCGCACCGCCCGGGGGACGCGATCCCCTCCGAGCGTTCCCTGTGCGCCCGCCTGGGTGTGTCCCGCCCGACCCTGCGCGCGGCGGTCGACGAGCTCGTCGCCGCGGGGCTTCTGGTACGGGAGCACGGTCGCGGCATGTTCGTGGCACCCGAGAAGATCACCCAGGAACTCGTCTCGGGTCAGCAGGCCATGACGGTGCCCCAGGCCTCCGGGACCTGGTCGAGTCGCCTGCTGGAGTTCACCACCATTCCGGCAGGCGCGCGTGTGGGCCGTAAGTTGCGCCTCTCGCCCGCCGCCGAGATCGTGTACGTGGCACGGCTGCGCCAGGTCGACGGCGCCCCGATGGCCATCGAGCATCTGCACATCAGGGCCGATCTGGTCCCCACCCTGTCCGCCCAGGAACTGGAAGCCGGCGACCTGTACGAGCACCTGCGCGAACAGCATGGCGTGCACGTCCAGGAGGCCGTACAGGCGATCGAGCCGACCGTCGTCACCCGGGCGGAGGCCGAGCTGCTCGACGTGCCCGAGCTGTCCCCGGCGCTGCTCTTCGAGCGGCTCACCTCGGACACCACGGGGCAGCCCGTCGAATACGTCCACTCGATCTACCGCGGCGACCGCTATCGCATCGTCTCCCGGCTCACCCTCGGCCCCTCGGCCGCGGTGCCGCCGGCCCGGCTCGGACACCACCCCGGCATCCCCCCGGGCGACTTCGCCCACCGCGACACCATCGCGTCCTCCACGCGCGGGGACATCCAGTCGGCACCGTGAGCCACCGCGGTTTCCGGCTGGGCGGGGGAGGGGCGCCCGGCGAGCGCCGGTCCGCCCTGGGCGCAGGCAGGCACGGGACCACGGCTCCGGCGCCGACAGGACTGATCTCGCCGCAGGCTCATACCCCGGCGCGGATGAGCCGCGCGGTGCTGTCCTTCGCGGCCGGCTCGGCCGCGTATGGGTGGCTCGGTGGCATGCGCTGCGCGTCGATCTGCTCGTATGCGGTGACGAACGGACGTTGTCACTTCAACCAATGCGCGGGGCGTGGGAGGAACAGCCGAGTGCTATTCCTCCCCCGCCATGACAGGACCGACCTCAGATGGCCTGAGCCGTGGGCATGATGGTGATCTCGGTGAGGTTGACGTGGCGGGGCACGGCGGCCATGAAGGCGACGGTTTCGGCGATGTCGGCGCTCTGGAGGCAGTCGATGTCGTGGATGAGGTCGGCCATCAGCTTGGAGGCGTCGGGGTCGGTGACGTGGTCGGGGAGTTCGGTGTCGACCATGCCGGGTTCGATGGTGGCGACGCGGACCATCTTGGGGCCGAGTTCGACGCGGAGGAGCCGGGTGAGGTGGCTGATGTAGGCCTTGGTGCCGGAGTAGATCGAGAACTTCGCCAGGATGCGGGTGGCCGCGATGGACGAGGTGTTGATCAGGTCGGCGGGCTTGCCCTGGGCGGCGGAGTCCGTCAGGTGGGGGAGGAACGCGGCGATGACGTTCATCAGGCCGCTGATGTTGAGGTCGATCTGGCGCTGCCAGTCGTCGACCTTGAGTTCCTGGATGCCGGAGATGAGCTGGACTCCGGCGTTGTTGAACACGAGGTCGGCCTTGCCGAAGCGTTCGGCGACCTGGTCGGCGGCGGTCTGGACGGCGTCGCGGTCGGTGACATCGACGGCCAGGGCGAGTGCGGTGCCGCCGGCGGCCTCGATGTTCTTGACCAGGCTGTCGAGGCGTTCCTTACGCCGGGCCAGTACGACCACCGTGGCACCGAGCTCGGCGAGGCGCTCGGCGGTGACGGCACCCATGCCGCTGGAGGCGCCGGAGACGACAGCGACACGGCCGGCCAGGGGAGTACCGGTGAGCAGAGCAGCAGACATCACAAAACCTCAGTCTCTTTGATCGCGAGGTGGGGAGTGCGGGATTGATCGGAAGGTGGGGAGGGCCGCATCGGTGTGGTGCCCGGCCGGGCCGGTCGTCCTGCCCGGCAGGGCTGCTCGAGGGGCTGCGGGTGCCCGATCGCGCCGGGGTCAGGCGGCGTCGTGGTGCGCGGTGGCGGCAGACTTCTCGCGCCACGGGGCGAGGTCGTCCTGCACCTGCTGGTACTTGACCTCGAGCCGCTCGATGGTGTCGCGCCCGAGGTAGAGGTGCGTGGGCAGCTTCTCGGTGGAGGCAACCTCGACGATGAGCGCGGCGCCCTTGACGGGGTCGCCGAGCTGGGCGTGGTTGGCCTGGTCGATCCAGTCCAGCGTCACGTGCGCGGGGGTGTCGTCGTAGTCGGTGATGCGGTTCGCGGCGACCGACAGCGAGCTGGCGTCGAGGAAGTCGGTGCGGAAGACGCCCGGCTCGACGACCATCGACTGGATCCCGAACGGTGCCATCTCCGCGGAGAGCGCTTCGCTGATGCCGGCGACCGCGAACTTGGACGCGCAGTACAGGCTGACGCCGGGCTCGCCCTCGAAACCCGACCGGGAGCCGATGTGCACCAGCCTGCCGGACCCCTGCTTGCGCATGACGGGCAGCACGGCACGGGTGACGTTGATCAGGCCGAAGACGTTGAGGTCGAACAGCGACCGGGCCTCCGCGTCGGTGATCTCCTCCAACGCACCGAGCAAACCGCGGCCGGCGTTGTTGACCAGGACGTCGATGCCCCCGAACCGGTCCACGGCGGCCTCGACCGCCTGCGGGATGCTGTCGTTGTCCGTGACGTCCAGGGCGACCGCGAAGACGTTGTCGGAGCTCTTCAGATCGGCCGGAACGCGTTCCGGGTTTCGTACGGCGACCACGACATTGTTACCGCCTGCCAGAGCGGCGCGGGCGATTTCAGCGCCGATTCCACGGGAGGCGCCGGTGACAAACCACGTAGCCATGGGAAAAACCTCTTTCGTCGTTTCCCCTTCTCGGGGATTTCCTGTTGACGTATTCGAGTGTGCCCGTCGCCTACGGCGGTATGAAGGCTGCGCTTTTCCTGGGAGTCCCACACCCAGGAAGACGAGGCGGGCCCTTCGTGGATCGAATTCCGGGTGCCGTCGACGGCACCCGGCTCAGGCGCCGTGTGCGGGATTCTGCTGGTGCGGTACTTCAGGTGCGCTGATGGAGCCCAGCAGGGCCAGGCCGTCGGCGGAGGGGGAGCCCGGCTCGGCCTGCAGGATGACGAGCTGCTGTCCCGGAGCGCTGCGGATGTCGAGGGCCTCATGCCGCAACTCCAGGTCTCCCACGCCGGAGTGGTGGATCTGCTTGACCTCGTAGGGCGGGACCCGGGTGTACTCGCGTGCCCACAGGGAACGGAACTCCGGACTGCGCACCGACAGTTCACCGACGAGCTCCAGGATGCGGGGATCCTCGGGCGTGCTCGCGGCGGACCGCTGAAGGTCGGCGACCGCACGGTGCTTGGCCCGCTCCGCGTTCCTGTAGAAGGTCTTCGCCGCGGGGTCCAGAAAGAGCATGCGCAGCACGTTGTCGTGCTGCGCGAAATCGCGGTAGAGGGCATCGGCCAATGCGTTGGTGGCCAGCAGGTCCTGGGCATGCCCGACGATGAAGGCCGGCGTCCTGGTCCAGCTTTCGATCAGTTGCCGCAGGTGCGGGCGGACCCGCTCGACCCGGAAGGGTCGCTTCGTGCGGCGGGTTGCCGGCCGGGCCAGCCGGAAGAGTTCCCGCTTGTCCTCTTCCCCGAGTTGCAGGACGCGGGCCATGGCCTCCAGCACCCGGAGTGAGGGGCTGAGTTCACGGCCCTGCTCGAGTCGGCTGTAGTAGCTCGGACTGACACCTGAGAGCGTCGCGACCTCGTCACGCCGCAACCCGGGCACTCTTCGCCGGCCGGCGCTGGGCAGTCCTGCGTCCACGGGGCTGAGGCGTTCCCTGTGGGAGCGGAGGAACTGACCCAGCCCTTCAACCGAGTCAGGGCGCGTGTCGTTGTCCATGCTGCCGAGGCTAGGCGGAAAACGCCCGGAAAACTTCTGTCGACGGTGGGTGCATTACACCCAGGATTGCGGGCTCCCGGGCGGCACAAGGAGCCGGCGGACAACGAGAGGTCTCCCAGGCCTGCCAAGAGGGTGAATTACTGTGTGTGCCGGGTGTGCCACCTGGTGCAATAGTCCGCGACCGGCACTTCTCATCGGCTGGAAACCATCTAGTCTTGCCACATGAGCAATGGGACACCTTTGGGTGATTTCCTCAGAGCCCGCCGAGAGGCCCTCAAGCCGCACGACGTCGGTCTCCCCGAACATGGGCGACGTCGGGTGCCGGGACTGCGCAGAGAGGAAGTCGCGCTGCTCGCCGGGGTCAGCTCCGACTACTACATCAGGCTGGAACAGGGGCGCGAAAACAGCCCGTCCCCGCAGGTGCTCGAGGCCGTGGCGCAAGCGCTGAAACTGGATGCGGAGGCTGCCGACCATCTCAACCGCCTCTGTCTGGCCTCCTCGCAGCGCCCGCACGACTGGGGAGAGGCGGACGTCAGCCGGCAGTTGTTGCAGCTGATGGACGGATGGGAGCACACTCCGGCCTTCGTCATCGGCCCGGCCCTCGACATCATGGCGGGCAACTCCCTCGCCACGGCTCTCCACAGCGGGTTCGACCAGTTCGACAACCTCGCCCGCATGGTGTTCGTCGACCCGGCGGGGCGCGAGTTCTACCAGGAATGGGAGCGCGCCGCACACTCCTGTGTCGCCGAACTCAGGGCAGCCTACGGCCACGATCCCGAATCGGCCCGCATCGCCGAGGTCGTGGCGGAACTGTCCGCCCAGAGCGAGGAGTTCACAGGGATCTGGCAGATGCACGAGGTCAAGGGAAAGTCCCAGGAAGGAAAGCATCTCAAGCATCCCCTGGTCGGCGACCTGCATATCAAGTTCGCGGCTTTCACGGTCAATGGCGCCCCGCACCAGCAACTGGTGGTCTATCAGGCTGAACCGGCCAGCCCGACCGCGGATGCCTTCGAGACGCTGAGGACCATGGCCGCCGAGCCGAAGCACGCCCAGGCGGCTGTGCCCGCGGCCGACCTCGCCGCCAAGGAGCAGTAGCGGGGCACATGAGCATGTGCGCCCGGTGGAGACTGGTCCTGCCGCACCCAGGAACAACGCGGCCTTCATAGCGGTGTGCCCGTCTGCCGACACTCGATTCGACAGACAGCGCGCCGGCCGGGATGCCGACGCGCGGATCGCACGGCACCAGGAGCACACATGATCACCGTGAAGGACCTTCAGCCCCACCCCCTGGACCAGGTTCACCGTCTGATCGAGCCTGGCCCCGTCATCCTGGTCACCACCCGGCACCGCGGAATCCCGAACGTGATGACCAACGGATTCAACATGATGGTGCGCCATGACCCGCCTCTGATCGCGTGCACCATCGGCCCCTGGGACCACAGCTACCAGGCCCTGGTCGAAACCGGCGAGTGCGTCATCTCGGTCCCGACGGCGGACATGGCTGCCACCGTGGTCGACATCGGCAACTGCTCGGGCGCCGACGTGGACAAGTTCGAGGAGTTCGACCTGACCGCCGTATCCGGTGCGGAGGTCCAGGCACCACTCGTGGCCGAATGCTTCGCCAACATCGAGTGCAGGGTCGCCGACAGCAGCCTCGTGGCCCCCTACAGCCTCTTCCTGCTGGAGGCCGTCAGGGCGTGGACAGACCCCTCTCAGCCCCCACCGCAGCTGTTTCACCACCGCGGAGACGGGACGTTCACCCTGGACGGGCCGACCGTGGACCTGAAGGACCGCATGACCAAGTGGCAGTACCTCGTGTAGGTCAGCGGGTCAGTAGGCCAGCGGGTCAGTGGGTCGATGCCCCGACACGGCTCCTACTCTGGTGTGACGTGCGACCAGGACCACCGTCGTCAAGGGAGATGCACATGCTCACCAAGCAGGAAGCCGCCGAAGCCGTACGTCAGGCCAAGGTGAAGACCGGGGTCACGTGGGCCCAACTGGCCGAAGCGATCGGCAAGCCGCTGGCCTGGACCACGGCGGCCCTGCTCGGCCAGCACCCGATGGGCAAGGACGAGGCGGCCACAGCGGCGGCACTGCTCGAACTCGGTGACGACGCCGCCCTGGCCTTCCAACTCCAGCCGACCCGGGGAGCCCTGGACGCGGTCGTTCCCGTGGATCCCACGATCTACCGGCTCTACGAGGTCATCCAGGTCTACGGGCCGACCATCAAGGAGCTGATCCACGAGCAGTGCGGCGACGGCATCATGAGCGCGATCAACTTCCGGCTCGATGTCCGGCGTGTTCCCGACCCCGCGGGCGACCGGGTCGTCATCACCCTCGACGGGAAGTACCTGCCTTACCAGTGGTAGTGACTCACTGAGCAGTCGAAGGGAATCATCGTGTCAGGCCCAGCGGACCGGGTCGCCGAGCTGGATCGGCCCCGGACGCAGCACCTGGGCGTAGACGCCGGCGCACGGCTGCGGCCCCATCGACTCCAACGGGATGACCCGGTTGTGGTCCGCCAGGACCCGGAGGGCGGCGGCGTCCGGGGGAAGGGCGCCGTGCGCCAGGGTGAGCACGGCGCAGCGCGGAGTGCGCGCGATGACGCGCAGAGTGAGGTCGGTGCCGATGCGCAGAGTATGGCCGGTCCAGTCGTTCTCCGCGAAACCCGCGGCAAGAGAGGTACGGATCACGATGTTGGGGCGGTAGCGCTCCACTTCGGCGGTGCCGGTCGGGGCCAGGGCCGCGATCCGGGCGACCGTTGAGGTCGTGAGCAGATGGACGGGTGCGTAGTCGAAGAACGTACCCTCCGGAGAGCCGCCGCCCAGTCGCCCCTCCCGCGCGCTCACCGGTGGCTCCGAGGCGTCACGCAGTACGTCCTCGGGGTCGGCACGGTCGAGCGTCGCCTCGTACGGAGGGGTGTCGGTGAGGTTGACACGGCGGCCCACGATCTCCGACAGCATCTCGTCGACGCCCGGTTCCGTCGACCACAGCACCTTGCCCTCCGCAGCGGTGATGCGTACCGCGCCCTCCTCGGCCCGTGCCGTCAACGTGAGCAGCCGACGCCACAGACGGGGGTGCTTGGCGCTGGCGACCTTGCCGGTGTCCCGGTCGGTCAGGGCGAAGCGCCGGTCGTGGGCGAGGCCCCGCTCGGTGACGTCGACAGTGGAGAGATCCTCGCCGAGCATCGACTTCACCGGGTAGCGGATGAGCCGACCCACCGTTCCCAGCCTGCCTGCTTCCTCCGACGTCACCGTGCAAAGTATCGAGGTCCGTACAGCGAGCGGCAAGGTCTTTCCGGCGCCTGCCGGTGCGGCGCCCGCCTGCCTCCGCATACGCCATCTGGATGGTCGATCCGAGTTCGTGCGTAGGATGTGATCACGCTGTTCAGGGTGGCATCTGCGGAGCTGGAAGGGGTCGGCCGTGGCTGTTCTGGTGGTGCAGCACGTGGCGGAGGAGGGACCGTACGAGATCGGCACCTCCTTGGGGCAGCCGGGCTCGCGCTGCGGGTGTGCCGGGTGTGGGCAGGCGACCCGCTTCCCGAGGATCTGAACGGGGCCGAGGCGCTGGTGGTGCTGGGCGGGCCGATGTCCGCGTACAGCGACGACGGTTTCCCCACACGCACGCCCTTGACCGCGTGGCGAGGCGTGCCGTCGGCCCGGCGGGGCGGGGTTGCCCCGCCCGTATCCGGTACCTGGGGTCGACTGCGCATGAGCGAGGCCGGCCGGAGCCGCCCGTCCTCGCCCACGGCGAACGGCGCACTGACAGAGGACGATGTCCCAGCCCATGCTGCGCGTTGAGACCCTGAGCGGTGACGCCACCCTCGACCTCCCCGAGTTCGACCACCCGCCCGCCGAGCCGCTCGGGCTGCTGCGGGCGTGGCTCGACAGCGCCACACGGCACGGAGTGCGCGAGCCGTACGCCGCGGTCCTCGCCACCGCCGACGCCGACGGACGTCCTTCGACCAGGGTGTTGCAGGTCAAGGATTTCGACGGACGCGGCCTGGTCTTCGGAAGCGCCCGTGGCAGTCGCAAGGGCCGGGAGCTGGAGGCTCGCCCCTGGGCGTCACTGAACTTCTACTGGCGCAAGACCCTTCAGCAACTCACCGTGGCCGGACCGGTGGAAGTGCTCACCCCCGCCGAATCCGACCGGCTCTTCGCCGCACGCCCGCCGGCGGCACGGGCCGCGTCGGCGGTCTCGGCACAGACCCGGTCACTCGCCGGCGAACCCGCCCTGCGCGAGCGCGCCCGTGCACTGCTCGCCGGGACCGAACCGGCGCCGCGCCCTGTCGGATGGACCGGATACCGCCTGGTCCCGGAGAGCACCGAGTTCTGGTACGGCAGCCCCGACCGACTGCACCGCAGGCTCCGCTACGACCGCGAACAGGGCCAGGACTGGTCCTGGCAGCGACTGCAGCCGTGACGAATCCGATTGCCGGACGATGAGTCACATGTCTACGGTCGGCCCCATGGCGGATGACGAACCCACGCGCGCCGCGCGTCTGCTGGATGCCCAGGCGAAGGCGGAGCGGCTGTTCGCGGAGATCGAGGAGCGCGGGCTGGTCGCGCCGGGGGAGGGCGAACGGGCGGTCAGCGACCGGATCCGGGACCTGGCGAACGAACTGTTCGGCACGACCCGCCACTGGCACAAACGCATCGTGCGCTCGGGCCCGAACACGCTGAAGCCCTACCGGGAGAACCCGCCGGACCGGGTGATCGGCGCCGACGACATCGTGTTCGCCGACTTCGGGCCCATCTTCGAGGAGTACGAGGCCGACTTCGGGCGCACCTTCGTCCTCGGCGACGACCCGGTCAAGCAGCGGCTGCGCGACGACCTGCCCGAGGTCTTCGCGGCCGGGCGTCGCTTCTTCGAGAGCGACCCGGACATCACGGGCAAGCGGCTGTACGCCGAGGTCGAGCGGCTTGCCTCCGACGCGGGCTGGGAACTGGGCGGCTGGCACGCCGGGCACCTTGTCGGCGAGTTCCCGCACGAGACGATCGACGGTGCGGACGTGGAGTCGTACATCGCGCCGGGCAACGACACCCCGCTGCGACGCACCGACAAGGCCGGGCGCCGCTGCCACTGGATCCTCGAGATCCACCTCGTCGACCGGGGGCGCGAGTTCGGCGGTTTCTACGAGGAACTGCTCGACCTCGGCTGATCCGTCACGCTCGCTCGACGAAGGGCGACCGGGTCGAAGGGACCCTCTCTCATCGATGGTCGTGGCTCTGTCACGTCAACGGCCGGGCGGCCACTGGCAAAGGCCGGGGCAAGAATCGTCTCCGTGGCCCGCCACTCGCGGCGCAATGACCGTCTGGCAACGCACCGTTCACCCAGGGGCCGCTGGGGCGCGCCAGGGTGCGGTCGTTGTCAGCTCAACTGCTCGCCAGAGAGGGCACCATGGCCACACAGACAGGGACATCGGACGAGTCGACGAAGTCTTCCGAGGGGGTCAGCCGTCGTCACGCGCTGGGCCTTCTCGGTACGGCAGGGGCCGGCGCGGCCGTCACCCCGTTGCTGGGAGCAGGTACGGCGCAGGCCGCTCCGGCCCTTCACCTCACCGCGGACTCGGCAGGTGCGCCCCCGGTCCAAGGGCTGCACCTGACCTTCGGGGCGGACCCGCGCACCCAGATGACGGTGTCGTGGATCACCGACAGACCGGTGACCAGACCCGTTGTGCACTACGGCACGCTGGAGCACGGCTTCGGATCCAGCGCCGACGCCCGGACCGTCACCTACGTGGACGGCACCTCCAGCCGTACCGTCTACGTCCACCACGCCTCGCTGAACCGGCTCACCCCGGGCACCGACTACGTCTACCTCGCCACTCACGAGGGCACGACGCCCGACAGCGGTACGTTCCGCACCGCTCCGCGCGGACGGAAGCCGTTCACCTTCACCAGCTTCGGCGACCAGTCCGCTCCGCAGGTGACCTGGGCGGCCGACGGCAAGGTGGCGCTCGACGCGAACTCCACCCCCGCGACGAAGGACATCGTCACCGGCATCGAGCAGGTCGCCCCGCTCTTCCATCTGCTCAACGGCGACCTGTGCTACGCGAACCTGGACGTCGACCGGGTGCGTACCTGGAACAACTTCTTCACCAACAACACCCGTTCCGCGCGCTTCCGCCCCTGGATGCCCGCGGCCGGCAACCACGAGATCGAGAAGGCCAACGGCCCGCTCGGGCTCGGCGCCTACCAGACCTACTTCACCCTGCCCTCCACCGAGACCGACGCCGAACTCGCGGGCCTGTGGTACGCGTTCACGGTCGGCTCCGTCCGGGTGATCGTGCTGCAGAACGACGACAACTGCCTCCAGGACGGCGGCGACGTCTACATCAGCGGCTACTCCGGCGGACGTCAACTCGCCTTCCTGGAGAAGGAGCTGAAGGCGGCGCGCTCCTCCGGCGACGTCGACTGGGTGGTCGTCGCCATGCACCAGGTCATGATCAGCTCCTCGGACGCGAACGGCGCCGACCTGGGCCTTCGCCAGAAGTACGGTCCTCTGTTCGACAGGTACGGCGTGGACTTGGTGCTGTGCGGCCATGAGCACAACTACGAGCGCTCGCTCGCCGTCCGCGGCGTCGTCACCGGCAGCGAGACGCTGACCCCTCGCCCGGTCTCGCAAGCCACCGATTCCATCGACACCGGTCTTGGCACCGTGCACATGATCCTCGGCGGCGGGGGCGTCTCGGGCACGACGAACGAGAAGTTCTTCACGGACGGCACCGCCAAGGTGATCACCGCTGTGTCGGCGACCCCCGGCTCCAACGGCAAGCGCACCTCCACCTACACCAAGGAAGAGGCGGTCTGGACCGGAGTCCGGGACATCGAGCACCCCTACGGCTTCGCCGCCTTCACCGTCGACCCCGGACGGCACGCCGGTGACACCACCCGCATGCACGTGACCTACTACAACGTGAACAAGCCGAACGGCGACCTGTCGGTGTTCGAGACCTTCACGCTCCACCGCCGTCGCTCCGACGGCCACTCGAGGTGACCCTGCCGCCGGTCCGCCACCGGCACCGGCCCACGGACGCGGTCCCGTCGTGACGAGGCAGTCCGGACTGCGCGCAGATCGAGCTGTGGCGTGGTCCCCGACGACGCAGGGGTGAGCCGCACTCCGGTACACCGGCTGAGACTGCGGCGGGTGAAAGGTGCCTGACGGGTAAAAGACCAGGTCAGGCGCCTTTCTTCGTGCGCCGTTGAGCTGTGGAAATGGCTACCGTTGAGACGCGTGGCGGCTCGCTGGTCCGGGAATGGTCCGGATCTTGGCCGCGGGTTTTGCTGTCTGCTCGGCCGGGCTGGCCCCAAAGGCCTGCGAAGTCATGCAGCCGGCCGAGAAGCCGACGGTGGAGGACGACCGCCACGACGCGTTCGCCGCCGGGACCAACCAAAGAGGCCCAGTTGCGAACCCCGGCCGTCCCGAGGGACGACGGCGACCAGACCGGGCCAGTCGCGCACAGCTTGGGGCGGCCTGGCCCATGTCGGGAAGCTGCAGGAAGGACAGTCGGTCCTCGTCCCGGCCGCCTCCAGCGCCGTCGGTCTCGCCGCGATCCAGATCGCGAACCGCATCAGGGCCCGCCGGCCTGGTCAGGCTCAGGTCTAAGGCGGCAGGCCGTGCTCGGTCGACCTGGACGGGGCGATTTTCTTCATCTCGCGCCGCTGGGCCAGAGCGAACCTTCTCGGCCGACTGCCTTCGTGCCTTGGATGGAGCGATTCGAAGCCGCCGGTTCCGGCGGACGCCGGGGCGTCGCAGGCGGGTGCCCGAGCCGGCGATCTCGTGGCCCGCCAGGCTGCCGCAGGTCCAGCTCCTGCCGCGGTCCTGTGCCGCTACGGACACCACGGTCCCTTACCGCGCAGGGCGTTCGTCTCAGTCGATGAAGAGGCTCCATGCGACGGCGTTGAGGTTGTCGGCGAGGAAGATGTCGGTCCCTCCCAGGCGCTTGTCATAGTTCGGCATGAGGTCGGCTGCGCGGGCGACGGGCTGCTCAAGGGGCTGGTGAAGCTGGTCCTGGAGGGTGCGCTGGAGGCCGAGATGACCGAGCATCTCGGCTACGAGAAGGGTGATCGGGCCGGTGCCGGCTCGGGCAATGCGCGCAACGGCACCTCCCACAACCGGGTGTTGCCCGATGTCGGGCCGGTCGACCTGGACGTCCCGCGCGATTGTGCGGGCAGCTTCAGCCCCACTGCAAGAAACAGGAGAAGCGTCAGCACCAGGGCTTGCACAAAGAAGAAGACACTCCCCATCGATCGGGATCCGCGCGGCTGTGGCGGTGACGCACGTATGACGCACGAGGCTCTCCGAGGGGTTTCCATTTCGCCTCGAAACTGCCTCTGACCTGCATGTTTCCTGGAAGGGGGCAAACTGCACACCTTCCCGATGACCTCGCACGTGGAGTGTGTGGCGAACCTTGAGCCTGCCACAAAGGGCGTCTGACCAGATGATTCACAGATCTGGGGGCTCTGCTCGACCTGTTTCCGGATCACCATCAGGTCAAGGTCGTCAGCGCCCGCGCCTTCGTTGGCCGTGACCTCTGGTCAGGTTGTGAGTTGTTCCCGCTTTGGGCGGACTGGAGATGTGGGTTGCTCTTCGCCTGAGGGACACCCGCCCACCAAGTCGTGGAGAGCGTACGGAAGCCCGAGGGCGTGGACTTCCGAGCAGCGGTGGCCGTCCCGTCCAGGCCCGCCTGTGGCCGGGATGTCAGCCGAGCGCCGCGATCTCCTCGGCCACCGCGCGCATCACCGGCACGGCCGCGTCAACCACGTCCTCTCGGGCGGTGATCAGGTTCACGCACAGGTGCAGCGCGGGGTCGGCGGTGTGCAACGGTACGGCGACGCCGAAAGCCCCGGGTTCGATCTGCCCGAACGTACGGGCGTACCCCCGCTCCCTGACCTCCGCCACGGCGGCCGGCTCCCCCGGGGAAGGCAGACGCAGCGCGGCGAGGGCGAGCCCAGCGGCGCCGACACCGATCGGGTGGCGGCTGCCCACGCGATAGGCGATGTGGTAGTCGACGGTCTGTGGCTCGACCACCGCGACGGCGACGGCCTCGTCGCCTTCTGCGGAGATCAGCGCGACAGTGGCGCCCAACTCGTCGGCGGTGCGCCGCAGAATGGGCAGCGCTGCCTCCCGGATGCCCGCCGCGTACCCGCGCGCCAGCGTGACCGTGCCCGAGCCGGCGCGATAGCGGCCGTCGGAGCTGCGAACGACCAACCGGAACTCAGCGAGCGTGACCAGGATGCGGTACGCGATGGTGCGATGGACGTCGAGCCGCTGTGCCACCTCGTTCACGGTCAGGCCCTGAGGCTGACCCGCGATCGCCTCAAGCGCCAGCAGGCCGCGGGCGAGTGTCTGGGAGCCGGAGGCCTTTCCCTGCGCGCCGCCGCCCTGCGCCGTCAAGCCCCGGGCGGTCTCGGTACCCCGCGTGCTCGAGGCCGCCTGGTCGTCACTCATTCCGGCAGTCTACGACCGCGCGATGACAGCCTGTCCCCTCCGCCCACGCCCTGCGTGATCCGATCGCCGTAGAATCGGATCACGCCGGCAGGCCATGGCCTGGAGGGGACACGCGCGGTGGCGAGAAGCGGAGGCAGGCGTGGGCGAGGCCGCACCGAGCGGTGTGCTGAGCAAGGCACTCGCCGTGCTGCAGGCGTTCGGCGTCGAGGACACCACCCTCGGCTTCGCCGAGTTGCAGCGTCGCACCGGCCTGCCCAAGGGCACTTTGCATCGCACGCTCGGTGATCTGGTGGCCGCGCGCCTGCTCGACCGGGTGCAGGGCCGCTACCGTCTGTCAAGCCTGGTCTTCGAACTGGGGATGCGCGCCTCGGTCGAGCGCGGTCTGCTGGAGGTGGCGACCCCGTTCCTGGAGGACCTGTACGAGCGCACGCACGAACTGGTCCACCTGGGCATCCGCGAGGGCACCGAGGTGGTCTATGTGGCGAAGATGGGCGGGCACCAGCAGGCCGACTCCCCCTCCCGGCTCGGCGGGCGCATGCCGCTGCACTCCACTGCCCTCGGCAAGGTTCTCCTCGCCCACGCGCCCGCCGACGTCCGTGAGTCGGTGCTGCGCGGACCGCTGGAACGCCGGGCCCCCCGGACCATCACCAACGTCGACGTCCTCACGCGCCAGCTCTCCGACATCGCCGCGAAGGGCGTCGCGTTCGAGTACGAGGAGTCGGCGGTCGGCATCGTCTGCGTCGCGTCCGGGATCTTCGGCCCGTCGGACGAGATCCTTGGCGCGATCAGTGTGACAGGCCCCGTGCACCGCTTCCAGCCCGCCCGGCACGCCAACAGCATCCGGGCGGCGGCGGGCGGCATCACCGCCACCCTCGGCCGACGCGAGGAACTCCTGCGGCACTGACCCCCGGGGTTGCCCGGCGGACAGGTCCGTGTTCCGTCACGCGGAACTTTTTCCTGGGCGCCACGCGCCTTGAGTCTCCAAGCTGAGGGCATGAACGAGACCCCCAGTGGCAGCGACGCCGTGGCAAAGGCAGCTCAGCGCCTGTTGGCAGCCGCCGCCGACCGCGTGCCCTGCTCCCCGGTCCGCGACCTGATCGGCAGCGACGACGTGAAGGCGGCGTACGCCGTCCAGGAGTTGCTCACCGCACGCCATGTGGAGACCGGCGCGCGCGTCACGGGACGCAAGATCGGCCTCACCTCGCCCGCCGTCCAGGCCCAACTCGGCGTGGACCAGCCTGACTTCGGTGTCCTCTTCGACGACATGCAGGTCGCCGACGGCACCCTGGTGCCGGCCGGGCGGCTGCTCCAGCCGAAGGTCGAGGCCGAGATCGCGTTCGTGCTCGGCGCGGACCTCGCCGAGGGGCCCCTGGATGCGGAGCAGATCCGGGACGCCGTGGCGTATGCCGTCCCGGCCCTGGAGATCGTCGACAGCCGAATCGCCGGCTGGGACATCACCTTCGGCGACACCGTCGCCGACAACGGCTCCAGTGCCCTGTACGTGCTCGGGTCGGCGACGAAGACGATGGCCGAGTTCGAGCCGGTGACCGCCGCCATGACGCTCACCCGGGGCTGCGAGACCGTCTCCAGCGGTGACGGCGCGGCCTGCCTCGGCGACCCGCTGACCGCGCTCGCCTGGCTGGCGCGGACCGCACGCCAGGTCGGCGACCCGCTGCGGGCGGGCCAGGTCGTGCTCTCCGGTGCCCTCGGCCCGATGGTCGTCGCCGAGCCCGGGGACACGTTCACCGCCGAGATCAGCGGCCTCGGGTCCGTCTCCGTCCGCTTCCCCGCGTCCCCCGAGGGCGACGCGCTCTCCGACTCCGACGAAGGAACCTCCGTATGAAGACCAAGGTGGCCATCATCGGCTCGGGCAACATCGGCACCGACCTGATGATCAAGGTGCTGCGCCTGTCCGACACCCTGGAGGCAGGCGCGATGGTCGGCATCGACCCCGCCTCCGACGGGCTCGCCCGCGCCCAGCGGCTCGGCGTCCCGGTCATGGCCGAGGGCGTCGAGGGCTTGGTCCGCATGGACGGCTTCGAGGACATCAGGATCGTCTTCGATGCCACGTCCGCCAAGGCCCATGTGGCCAACGCCGCCGTCCTCGCCCCGCACGGCAAGCAGCTCATCGACCTGACACCAGCCGCGATCGGCCCGATGGTGATCCCCGCGGTCAACCTCACCGAGCACGTCGCCGCGGACAACGTCAACATGGTCACCTGCGGCGGTCAGGCCACGATCCCGGTCGTCGCCGCGATCTCCCAGGTGGCTCCGGTGCCGTACGCGGAGATCGTCGCGTCCATCGCGTCGAAGAGCGCAGGCCCCGGTACCCGCGCCAACATCGACGAATTCACCGAGACCACGAGCCACGCCATCGAGAGCGTCGGCGGCGCGGGGCGCGGCAAGGCCGTCATCATCCTCAACCCGGCCGAGCCCCCGCTGATCATGCGGGACACCGTGCTCGCCCTGGTGAACGCACCGGAAACGGACACGCACGAGGCGATCCGTGCCTCGATCGCCGCGATGGTCGAGCAGGTGTCGGCGTACGTGCCCGGCTACCGGCTCAAGCGACAGGTGCAGATCACCCCGGTCCCCGCCGACCAGCCGGTGCACACCCTCACCTCGGACCCGGTCACCCACCAGGTGTCGGTCTTTCTCGAGGTCGAGGGCGCCGCCCACTACCTGCCGGCCTACGCCGGCAACCTCGACATCATGACCAGCGCGGCCGTCCGCATGGCCGAGGCCATGGCCGCCCACAGCAACGAACTTCAGGGAGCGGGCGCATGACCGTCGACAGGCTCTTCATCCAGGACGTCACCCTGCGGGACGGCATGCACGCCATCCGCCACCGCATCGAGCCGGAGCGGCTCGGCAAAATCGTGGCCGCGCTCGACGCCGCAGGCGTCGACGGCATCGAGGTCTCCCACGGCGACGGCCTCGCCGGCGGCTCCCTCAACTACGGTCCAGGCAGCCACACCGACTGGGAGTGGATCGAGACCGCCGCCGCCCACATCAAGAACGCCCGCCTCACTACGCTGCTGCTGCCCGGCATCGGCACCATCGAGGAGCTCAAGCAGGCGTACGCGCTCGGCGTCCGCTCGGTGCGTGTGGCCACCCACTGCACCGAGGCCGATGTCTCCGCGCAGCACATCGCCACCGCCCGCGAGCTGGGCATGGACGTGTCCGGCTTCCTGATGATGAGCCACATGGCCGACGCCAAGACGCTCGCCGGGCAAGCCAAGCTCATGGAGTCGTACGGCGCGCACTGCGTCTACGTCACCGACTCCGGCGGCCGTCTGATGATGGACGGCATGCGCGACCGCATCCGCGCCTACCGGGACGTCCTCGACCCGGTGACCGAGATCGGCGTCCATGCCCACGAGAACCTCTCCCTCTCGGTCGCCAACTCGATGATCGCGGTGGAGGAGGGCGTCACCCGGGTCGACGCCTCGCTGGCGGGCCAGGGCGCGGGCGCGGGCAACACCCCGCTGGAGGCGTTCATCGCCGTGGCCGACCTCAACGGCTGGGCCCACGGCTGCGACCTGTTCGGGCTGCAGGACGCCGCCGACGACCTGGTGCGTCCGCTGCAGGACCGCCCGGTGCGCGTCGACCGCGAGACCCTCACCCTCGGCTACGCCGGCGTCTACGGCTCCTTCCTGCGCCACGCCGAGACCGTGGCCGAGCGCTACGGCGTCGACGTGCGCACCATCCTCGTGGAGGTCGGTAAGCGCGGCCTCGTCGGCGGCCAGGAAGACATGATCGTCGACGTGGCGCTGGGGCTGGCCGAGTCCCACTGACCCACGGGGCGACGGCACGGCAATTCCCGGACAGCGGCCGGGCCGTCGCCCGTGTCCGCAGACCCAACCCGCTTGTCGCGTTGCCGGTGGACGACGCTCGTCGGCGCCGCGTCCGGAACGTCGCGAGCTGAGCCGCCCGGGCAACTGGACTGGCTCGCTCCGCGTTGACCAGTGCGGATGTGACACACCGGCAGCCGCAATGACAGGTCGGCCAATCGGTCACGGTGCGGTGTGCGCGGTCATCACGCCGAAGCCTGCGATGTACTCGCGGATCGGCCGGTAGAACGAGTACGTCACGTCGTACGGGCCCGCCGCGCCGAGGGATGCGAAGGCGGCGACCCAGGTGCGGACCTCGTGGGCGGAGTTTCCGGCATCCTTCGCCATCTGCTCGGGCGTCACCGCGTCGACCGGGGAGAGATCGCCGGAGGCGAGGGTCGCCATCAGGGCCTGGTCCCACTCGGGGTTGAGATCCTGGATGGTGGCCGTGCCCGCCGTGAAAGCCTTGGCCGTGTCGATGACCCGTTGCTGCCGGGC
Source organism: Streptomyces sp. GbtcB7 (assembly GCF_019091445.1). NCBI lineage: Bacteria > Bacillati > Actinomycetota > Actinomycetes > Kitasatosporales > Streptomycetaceae > Streptomyces > Streptomyces sp. GbtcB7. Next base: position 14,657 of record NZ_JAGXJM010000016.1, on the reverse strand, counting down.
GTCACGGGCCGCGGCCGTGGGGTGCCTGCCGTTGAGCAGCAGGGCGCGTGCGGCGTCGTCGGCGGTGGCCCACTGCGGTACCGGCGGGTCGTGGGAGAGGCCGCCGGAGCCGATGACGAGAACGCGCTCGTCCTTGAGCGTCGAGAGGAAGCCGCCGATCGCCTCGCCGAGCCTGCGGACCCGGCGCATGGTCACGAACGGCTTGGCGACACCGTTGACGAAGACCGGGATGGTCGGCACGGTGTCGATGCCACCGAAGAGGAGCTCCAGTGGCTGGATGGCGCCGTGGTCGACCTCCATCCGACGGGAGATGGCCACGTCGATGTCGCGTTCGGCCACCCACTGGGCCAGTTCCTCGGCGCGCTCGGTCGGCACGCTCAGCGGGCCTTCGGCAGTGCCGTAGTCACCGACGCCCAACGCCTCGTAGCCGATACAGAACGGCGGCATCAGGTCGTAGAGGAACCCGTTGTAGTGATCGGGCGCGAAGGAGACGACCAGCGTGGGGTCGTACTCCTTGACGAAGGCCCGCGCGGCGGCGAAGGCGCTGTGGACGGCGTCGACCACCGCAGCGGGCGGGTCGGCGTACTCGAGGAGCGGGCTGTGCGACATCGCGACGACGGCGAGGCTCATGCCTGCACTCCTTGCGTGGTACGTGCCGTGGTCTGCGCAGGGGTGTCTTCGGCGGTTCCCGCTGTGAAGAGCGAGCCGGCCTTTCTGACGGAGGCGAGGGCCTGCGTCGCCTGCCGGGTCAGGGAGGCCGCGGCGACGAAGCGGTCGGGGCGCAGCACGACCAGGCCGCAGGAGTGGATGTCGAACCAGTCCTTGAGGGCCCCGGTGGTGTCACCGACCACGGTGACCGGCGCCGAGGAGCCCGCGTACTGCTTCTCGGCCCAGGTGCGTTGGGTCTCCGGCATGACGGAGACCAGTTTGATCCGGTGGCGGCGGGCGAACTCGAGGTCGGTGGGAGAGAGGAACGCCGTCGGGTCGGTGCCCCAGGTGGCCAGCGTCCACCAGTCGCCGGTGACATCGTCGAGCAGGACGTTCGTGGCGTCCGCGGTGTTCACCCGGGGCTGGATGAACTGCAGGCCGACCGGTGAGAGTTCACCCGCCGAGTCGATGAACGGTGCAAGCTTGCTGCGCTTGAAGCCGGCCTGCGCCTGGCCCGGGGTGAGCGTGACCTGGTCGACGACGACACCGGCGGCGTAGCGCGGCATCGGCTTGAACCGCAGCTCGGTGAAGTACGACTTCCACTTCGGCACGAGGTTGAGCGCCGAGGCGGACAGGTCGCGCACCTTGCCGCCGAAGCGGCCCATCTTCATGACCGTACCGGCCGCCATGTTCACGTCGATCATGTCGGCGGCGTGCTTGCGGCGCTCCTCGGCATAGGTGTCGAGGAGGGCGTCGTCGGCGTCGCCGGACAGGACGCTGGTGAACTTCCACGCCAGGTTGGTCGCGTCACGTATCCCGGAGTTCCAGCCCTGGCCGAGCCAGACCGGCATCAGGTGCGCGGCGTCACCGGCGATGAAGACCCGGCCCTTGCGGAAGTCCGAGGCGACCCGGCCGTGGTGGGTGAAGACGCGCTGGTTGATGACCTTCAACGCCGACGGGTCGGGGACGTGGCGGCGGAGCAGGGAGTGCAGGAACGTGGGGTCGTCGAACAGCTCGGTGGGCTCGTCGTCGTGGAGCATGAACTCCCAGCGGCGGATGCCCTGGGGAAGACCGATGGACACGTACGGTCGGCGCGGGTCGGCGCCGAGGTACACCGACGGGGTGCCGATCGGGTCGTTCTCGACGTCGACGACCACCCATCGGGTCGACGGCGACTTGCCCTCGAACTGGACGCCCATCCACTTGCGGGTGAAGGAGCTGCCGCCCTCGCAGCCGACGGCGTACCGAGCGGTGAGAGTTACCGTCCCGGTGGCGTTGTCGTCGGCGTCGAGCCGCTCGGCGGTGACCGCGACGTGGTCCCCGCGGTCCTCGATCCCTACGACACGGTGACTGAAGCGCAGCTCGGTGCCCTCGAAGCGGTCGAGCCCGGCGGCCAGCTCCTTGTCGACCAGCGGCTGGATGAAGCCGTGCTTGCGCGGGTAGCCGAACTCCTGCGTCTTGGGAGCGTTGGTGGCGAGCACCTGGCCCGTGCCGTTGACCAGCCGGACCACGTGGTGCGGGACCGTGTAGGGCTGGATCTGCTGCCACAGGCCCGCCGTGTGCAGGGTGCGGATCGACTCGTCGTCGAGGCCGACACCACGGGGGTAGCCGATCAGCTCGTGGCGGGCTTCGAGCACGGTGGCCCGGTGGCCGCGTACACCGATCAGGTTGGCGAGGGTGAGGCCCACCGGCCCGGCTCCGATGACGACGACATCAGTGTCGAAGGTGGTCATGGGGGTGTGTCCGATCGGGTCAGCTGTCAGTTGTGGGACAGGAAGTCGATGACGAGGCGGTTGAACTCTGCGGCGTGCTCGATCATGGCCCAGTGGCCGCAGTGGTTGAGCAGTACGAGCCGCGAGTCGGGGATGTTGGCCAAGAGCCACAGGCTGGTCTCGTAGTGCAGGACCCGATCGTCCTTGCCGTGGATCAGCAGGGTCGGCGTCCGGATGCCGGAGATCTTGTCGCGGTCCACCTTGATCGGGATCGGGGCGCCGTGCGCGAGGCCCTCGACATAGTTCTTGAGGTGGTCGGTACGGGCGAGCGCCGCTTCCGAGCGGGCCCGGGTCAGCTCCGGGGTCGCGAAGCGCGCCTTGTCGTAGGTCATGATCTCGACGAGCGCCTTCATGTTCTCCGGGCTCGCGTCCTTGTACGCCTTGACCAGGACCTTCAGGCCCTCGCTCGGGCCGTCACCAGCGCCGAAGAGGGAGGCCGGGCCGCGGCCGAGTGAGGCCCCCATCGTCACCAGGTGGGTGATGCGCTCGGGGTGCAGCGTGGCGAAGCGGACCGCGGTGTGGGCGCCCATCGAGTTGCCGACCAGGGCCGCCTTGGGCAGGCCGAGCGCGTCCAGGAACTCCACGAGCGTCTTGTCGTGGTCCATGTCCGTGGTCGCCTGGGCGTCGGAATCGCCCCAGCCCGGCATGTCAGGGGCGATGACATGGAAGCCGGCGTCGGCGATGGCGCCGATGTTGCCGGAGAAGTTCGACCAGCCGGTCGCGCCGGGGCCGGAGCCGTGCAGCAGGACGACGGGCATGGCACCGGCCTCGCCGGCCTCGTAGTACCGCATGTGCAGCCCCGACGGAAGGGCGATGTCGCGCGATGCGGTCTCTTTTGTGACGGCCATGATCCGGATTCCCTCGTACGGTGCTCGTGCGTTATGTGAACGCTGGCGAACGATAGTTGCACAGTTACCTGCATGTAACGCTCGCGATCGAGGAATGTCAAGGGACGGCTGTACTGGAATGAGGTGCAGCCGATCAGCCGCCACGAGCACCGACGGCTGCGTGATCGGCGATCTCGGCTCGGCGGGTGACGCCGGGCTCGGCGGTGCGGATTGCCGCACCCGAGCCGCACCCGCACGCCGAGGTGGCGCCGCGACCCCACCCAGGAGAGACGACCGGGCCCAGAGGGTCCCGGCCGCCCGTCCTGACCAAGGGGCCCGCCACGCGGCGCAGCCGGGACCGCCGACCGTCCCGGCCGATCCCGATTACGCGCGGAGCGCTTCCTTGCCCAGGTTCGACAGCGCGACGGCGAGCTGCTCCATCAGGCGCTCGTGCGCCACGGCCGGGTTCGCCTGGAGCGCGAGGAAAGCGCCGTCGAAGCCCGCGAGCGCGAAGTCGACGGTGTCGTCGGCGACCTGCCCGGCCCGGTCAGGGGCAAGGGTGGTGAAGGCGTGAGTGATCACAGCATGGAGGTTGTGAGGTATGCGCAGGGCGGTGGATTGACCGACGCTGAGAGGGACGCGCGGGAACGGGTGCGCCAGGATGTGTGACCCGGTTCCAGGCCGGGGCGACGAACAAGGCTGTCGCTGTCGCGTTGCGGGTGTCGCAGCGTTCGGTAGAGCGGTGGAGGCGGCAGTGGCGCGAGGGCGGTGCGGCTGGTGTCGCTTCGAAGGGTTCGCCCGGGCGCCCCAGGCTCTCTGACAAGCAGATCGCCCGGCTGGAGCGGGAGTTGGAGCGCGGCCCACTCGCACATGGCTGGGCTGACCAGCGATGGACTCTCGCACGTGTCAAGAACTTGATCGGGCGGCTGTTCCACATCTCTTCCACGGTGGAGGGCACGTGGCGACTGTTGAAGCGGCACGGGTGGTCCTGGCAGCAGCCCACTCGCCGCGCGATCGAGCGTGACGACGATGCAGTGTCGCTCTGGAAGAAGGAGGTCTGGCCGCGGGTAAGAGCGTCGCGGCGGCGTGCGGCGGCTGGATGGTCTTTGAGGACGAGGCCGGCCAGTCGATGACGCCGCCGCGTGCCAGGACCTGGGGCCGGATCGGCCAGACCCCGGTAGTGCGAGTGTGGGGCCGGGGCTCTGGACGAGTGTCGATGGCGGGCATGATCGGCTACAAGCCGGGCGAGCGGTCCCGACTGATCTACTCGGTCCGCGAGTACAACGGGCGCAAGGACCAACCGAAGGGCTTCGGTTGGCGGGATTTCCGCGACCTGCTGGTACGCGCGCGCGTCCAGCCCACCTACGCACCCGACCTGAACCCGCAGGAAGGCGTGTGGTCCCTGGTCAAGCGCGACATCGGCAACCTCGCCGCCGCCGACCTGGGCCAGATCACACGGGCCGTGAAGCGCAAGCTGAAGATGCTGCAGTACCGACCCCACGTGATCGACGGCTGTCTCACCGGCACCGGCCTGGTTCTGGTCCGCTGATCGCGCCGAACGTTTGTCGGGGGCCTCCTGCGTCCGCGCGCACGCCATGAGACAGGATGCACGCTACTCGCACCAGCTAGGCCAAGTGGAGGCGCACTGTGGGAGAGCCGGAACCAGTCGATCTGATTCACCTGACAGACGCAGACGGCGACCGGTGCATCGTTCGCGTCACTGGGCGTTATCAGCCTGGCATTCTGGCCGGGCATGACACCCTACGCGCCGATGTCCTGGTGTCCACCAGCTTCCTGGACGCACGCCTTGAGCTCTACCTCTTCCAGCGGGATCTCACCGCCTGGGAGCACGAGCTTGAAGGGCTGGTTCCGGGGGGTGAGGCGGGAATCGGCGGCGGCCGCGGTCTGGAGCTTGGCATTCGGCTCAACGAGGATCAGTCCGTGGGCGTGACGATCCACGACCCCGACCGGCTCTCCACATTTTTCTGGATCCAGCCACAGGACGACTGGATCCAGGACCACCGAGTCCGACTGGACCGACTTCGGCAGGTCTGGCCAAGCGAGGTCATCCAGACCGCTCCCATGGTCTACAAGTGGAGCCCGGACCGTAGGAACTGAGCACCTACGGCACAACCATCGGGAGTCAAGCCGCTACCTTCGTCGCCGACGATGGGCGCACGCCCACAGGCCAAACCAACTGGTCAGCCGACATCACGAGTTCAAGCTCAGTAGCGCAGATCTCATTGTTGGTCACGTCCGCGGGAGTGGTGTATCGACGGCCACTCGGTGATCTCGTTTTGAGGCTATGCGGTGAGTTCGGTGGGCAGGGCGGTCTCGTCGGTTTCTGACTCGATCGGGTGGAGGCGGGCCTTGGTCAGCAGGTCGAGTCCCATGTAGCAGCGGGCCTCGGTCCACTCGTCGTTCTGCTCGGCCAGCACCGCGCCGACCAGCCGGATGACGCCGGTGCGGTCGGGGAAGATCCCGACCACGTCGGTGCGACGGCAGCTTGTCCCGCAAGGCGCTCCGTTGCTCCCGCGGAAACGCTAACTACCCGGCCTTGGGGAAATTTCGGAACCTGCCGAGGACCTTCAATGGACGCCATTGATGTCGATCGGCCACCGGGCTCACGGCCGTCTGGGTGAGTCTGACCTGTGGAGTGTTGTTCGCGGCCTCGCAAGGCGGTACGAGTCGTTCGGGGCGCCGTGGTATGTGTGCGTGATGCCTGCGCTCCGTCCGGAGGGCGTCCAGAACGATTGGAGTGAGCGGGCATGGTCCTGGCAGCACGGCTGGTGTTGGCTGCGGTCTTCGGGGTCGCGGGGATCGCCAAACTCATGGACCGCGAGGGACTGCCTCGCGCCATCGCAAGCTTCGGCCTGCCAGCTCGAACGGGGAAGCCGCTTGGATACCTTCTCATCTCCTACGAGTTCGTCACAGCCCTGGCCCTTATCGTCAACCCATGGGCAAGGATCGGTGCGCTTGGAGCGCTCGGACTGTTGCTGACGTTCTGCCTGGCCATCGTGGTGAGCATCGCACGCGGCCGGACCCCGGATTGCCACTGCTTCGGAGGGCTACGCGCCACGCCGGTCGGGTGGGCCACGCTCGCACGCAACGGGCTCCTCGCAGCTACGGCGGGATTCGTCGCAACCGACGGGCGTGCCCCATGGTTCTTCACGGGCCTAGGTACCATCGCAGCGACGTGTTGGGTGGTGCTGGGACTCAAGCGATCCGGGAAAGTGCGACCGGGCATGGTCACACCGGGCTTTTCATTGCCTGACGCAACTGGACAGGTGTGGACTCTCGACAAACTGCTTGCCGCTGCGCATCAGCCACTCCTGCTTCTCTTCACTGATCACGCGTGCGGCGCGTGCGACGCACTGCTGCCACAGGTGGCCCAGTGGCAACAGGCCTATGCGGAACGGCTGACCATCGCAATCGTGAACGGCGGTCCCGCCGCAGACAGCGTTGCCTTCTCACGTGAGCACGGGCTGCGGAACCTACTGGTAGACGAAGACCGAATGCTGCTCACCACTTACGGTCTGACCGCCACACCCAGCGCAATGCTGATCGACGCCGACCGGATCCTCGCCGCCGCGCCAGCAGCTGGGTCAGTAGAGATCGCCGACCTGGTGACCAGGGCGCTCCAACCGCGTGGTAGATCAACGATCGCACGACGCGCGCTGTTGTTCGCCTCGGCCACGATGGTGCCCGCCGTCACCTCCACCCGCGCGATGGCCCGCGGCGTTACCGGGGCGAACTGGCGCCCAAAGCAAGTGAAGTTCGCTGGGGGATGGCTCTGCAAACAGCGCTACGCGCTGTGTACTAAAGCCGCCTGCAAACCCTCGCCGAGCGACCCGAACGTCCTCATCTGCCGCTGCGTGGTGGAATACGGCTACTCCTACGGCTATAAGTCGTGTGCAGAACGGGCACCAGTCAACAAAAGATTGGTATCGACGTTCTCGACACAAAACACCAACCACTATACCCGCACCATGACCTGCACATCCCGAGCACAATGGGCAAACTGTCTGGACGTGGAATGCGAAATCGACCCGCGCAACCCGAGACGCGCTGTGTGCCGCTGCAAGTCCGTGGAGAGCGGCGAATTTTTCACATTCGGGGGAAACTGCGACACCAGCACCTGCACCTCCGTGATTTGGTCAGCGGCAACACCACCCGGAGTCCCCTTCCAAGCCGCGATGGAGAGCATCGGCCTATCAGTCACACTCCCCAAAGCATGCCCGACAGGCACGGACGACGATGACCTTCCGCCTAGCGGCTTGGGGCTGGAGTTGCTTTGGGGCGAGTGATCACGGTCCCTTAAGCTTCCGGCGAGTCGGGCAGTCTGTGGACCTGCCCGTTAAAGCACGACGTTGGGGCCATGATCTTAGGTCACGTCCGCGGGAGTGGTGTATTGACGGCTACTCGGTGATCTCGTTTTGAGGCTATGCGGTGAGTTCGGTGGGCAGGGCGGTCTCGTCGGTTTCTGACTCGATCGGGTGGAGGCGGGCCTTGGTCAGCAGGTCGAGTCCCATGTAGCGGCGGGCCTCGGTCCACTCGTCGTTCTGCTCGGCCAGCACCGCGCCGACCAGCCGGATGACGCCGGTGCGGTCGGGGAAGATGCCGACCACGTCGGTGCGACGGCGGATCTCCTTGTTCAGCCGTTCCTGCGGATTGTTCGACCAGATCTGCCGCCAGATCTCGCGAGGGAAGGCGGTGAACGCCAGCAGGTCGTGCTGGGCGGCGTCCAAGTGGGCTGCAGGTTTGGGGAACTTGGCTTCCAGGGCGTCCAGGACGTGTCGCATCTGGGCCTGGACGGCGTCGGTGTCGGGCTGTTCGAAGACGGTCCGCAGCAGCGTGGCCACCCAGGGCTGGGCCGATTGCGGAACCTGGCTGAGCAGGTTGCGGGCGTAGTGGGTGCGGCATCGCTGTCAGGAGGCGTCGGGCAGCACTGCGCCGATGGCGTCGACGAGGCCGGCGTGGGCGTCGGAGATGACCAGCTGGACACCGCTCAGGCCGCGGGCGATCAGGGAGCGCAGGAAGGCGAGCCAGCCGACGCCGTCCTCCGCGGTGGCGACGTCGATGCCGAGGATCTCGCGGCGCCCGTCGGCGTTGACGCCGACCGCGATCAGGGCGTGGACGTTGATGATGCGGCCGCCCTCGCGGACCTTCTGGGTCAGCGCATCGACCCAGACGAACGCGTAAGGACCTTGGTCCAGGGGCCGGTTGCGGAAGGCTGCGACCTGCTCGTCCAGGTGCCGGGCCAACACGCTGACCTGGGACTTCGACAGCTGGGTGACGCCGAGAGAGGCGGCGAGCCTTTCGACCCGGCGAGTGCTCACGCCGAGCAGGTAGGCGGTGGCGACCACCGAGATCAGGGACTGCTCGGCCCGTCGGCGCCGTTCGAGAAGCCAGTGCGGGGAGTAACTGCCCTGGCGCAGCTTGGGGATGGCCCGTTCGACGGTCCCTGCGCGGGTGTCCCACTCGCGCGGGCGGTAGCCGTTGCGGTGGTTGACGCGTTCGTCGCTGACCTGCCCGTATTCGGCGTTGCAGAGAGCGTTGGCCTCCGTGGACATGAGCGCGGCGGCGAACGTCTTCACCACCGCGCGCAGCAGATCCGGACTCGCCGCGGCCAGGTTGTCTTCCGCGAGGGCGTGCAGGGGTATTCTCCGGTGTCCATGTTGAGCCAGGTGATGGTGAGGTAGTCGGGCGTTCGGCAGGGCCGGCGGATGGCGGCCAGTGCCCGGGAGCCCGCTGGGGCGAGCGTGTCGACCGGGCGGGAGACCGTCGGGTCAGAGGCCACCGGCCCGAACAGGTCTGGTTCGGCTCGCAGCATCGCGATGTCGGCCAGGCAGTCCCTGCCCAGGGCGGTCGCGAGCGCAAGATCCAGCAGGATCTCGCCCGGGTCGTGCACCGTCCGCGGCGTGCTCCACGGTGCGAGCGCCGCCGACTACGCAACACCCACGCCGCTCTTGCGGACCGTCTCCATCAGTAGCACGGCCCCGGCCTGCGAGACCACGGCATGACCGTTGCACTCGACTCGGACGGGCGGGTACGACCCGCTACGCATCTTCACTCGGGGAGTGCTTCTCCATGGGTGACGAACAGGACCTTCGACAAGCCCTATCGTCCCAGTTCAGAGGCACTCCTCGCATATTTGATCAACCTTCGGACGGCCGCCTTCGTGAAAGCCCGAGGTTAATGGGCGAGTCAAGCGCCGCTGGGTGCGCTCAGTAGCCGAAGAAGTGAAGGGCCGGGTCTCCGGCCTGCGGCCGTGTAATCGACCAACGCTGCGACCTGCGACTTACCTGTCGACGGTAGTCAGCGTTGGTCGCCGTTGAGTGCCCTCGGACGGCCCAGGGACGGCCCGGAGGGTGCTCAACGCATTGCCGGATGAAGCCCTCGACGCCAGAGCCCCGCTTTAGGAGCGAGGTTGGGCGATCACAGGCGTGAGCTGCGGATTCCCTGCCTTGGGAACAGGTCGGCGGTATTGCCCTGGCCAACCCCGGTTCCCCGTGAGTCCCCGTGCGTTCTGGCACGAGGGTGGCACGGCCCGGGGACCGCGCCACAACCCCTCGATGCGACCTACGGGTGGGACGGTCGCTGAGGTTCCTCGCACTGGCCAGGACCCTCCATGCCTACGCCTCGACATCAACTCTGGGCAGGGCCACCGGAATTCGGCCGGTGGTCACCCAGGACCTGATGACCGGCTCCGCGGGCGATCCGAAGACGCCCGCCAGCAGGATGTGCAACAGGAGCTCGGCGGCCGTTGCGAACAGTACGGGGGGAGGACTCTTGGTCGTAGCCCGCCCGGTCGATCACCAGCTGGCCGGCTGGTAGGGCCCCGCTGTTGAGGTCTGCATGCAGGCCGGCCGCCGCAGCATGATCCAGCCCTTCGGGCAGGCCCGGCAGCAGCCCCTGCTGTGGAGTAGACCGGACTGTCTTCCAGAACCTGACCCGCCAGGCCAGCCGGTCTCCCTCTCCCGGCGCGAACTCGCCACCCACCAGAGCCCTGAACTGCAGACCGCCGTAGTTCTGCTGCAGTTCCAGGACTGCGCGGGACCGGACGCCGGTGGTGACCGGGCGTGCGGGGGCCAGCCCGCTGACCTGGCTCTTGCCCAGGAGGCTGAACTCACGGCGGTCGTCGTCGACTGGCGCGCTTCGGCCGGATGCCCTCACCACAAACACGCAGAACCCCTCCGTTTCATGCAAGACCGGAATCCGCGACGCGAGCGTGGTTCATGGCGTCCAGGTGGAGCGCGCCACTGTACGAACGACCTGGACGCCATGGGCCGCGCCTGCTCGGCTCTGCCTGGGTCGATGGCAGACGGGATGGGACCCCTCGACGCACGCCCTCGACTGGTCGCCGGTGCCGCGGCGGCATCGCGCCGCCGCGGGCCGTCAGCTGATCGGGCTCAGCCCCTCGACGGTGAGGAGGTACGAAGGATGATCGTGGCCTGGATCGGCGGCCAGCTGCACGATCGCCTTGCCGACCTGCTCGGGGGTGAGTGCCGGCCCCAGCACTTCGAGGAAGGTGTCCACGTCCACCCCTTGGCGAGCGGCGTAGGCGGCCACGCCGTTGGCGCCGAGATCGGTGGCCGGGGAGAGTTTGGGCAGTACCGAGACGAACTTGACGCCAAGTGCGTCCCGTTCGGATTCGGCGGCGGCGTAGGCGGAGATGAACTTGATCGTGGCCTTGGCTCCGGCGTAGCCACCACTGAGGAGCGAACCGCCCAGCGCGGCCCCGCTGGAGAATGCGATCACGACACTGCCGGGATCGAGCGGGCGCAGCAGCGACTCGCGGGTCCAGTTGAACACCTGCTGGACGTCTACCTCCCAGTTGCGGCTGAACGTCTCCCACGTCTGCCGCTGAAGCGGCCTGGCCAGCGGGCTCGCCCCGGCATTGAGCACAAGGGTGCGCGGGTGATACTCCTCGACGAGCCGGCCGGCCACGACCGCATCGGATGCATCGGCGACGACCGGGATGACGGTGTCGCCGAGCTGCGCCTGCAGGTCCTCCAGTAGCCCGCGGTCACGGGCCACTGCGACGACGGACGCGCCCGCCGCCGAGAGGGCGACGGCGACGCCGCGACCGAAGCCCCGGCTCGCGCCGGTGACCAGCGCCGTGGTTCCGGTGAGATCGGTGAGTTCTTGGGTTGGCATCGAAAGCTCCTCCGGGTTTTCTGGGTTCTCTGGTTCCGGCACCGTGGTGGGCTCGGCCTCAACCGGTGGCTGACGCCTCCTGCGTCTGCGGCAGCGGAACGGGATCGTCCGGGTGCGGGATGCTCGCCTGTGTCTTGGACGGCGACAGGAGTCCGGGCACGACCCCGACGAGGGCCATGGCGCCCGCGACCAGCAGCGCGTACCGGAACCCGTGCAGGAACGACGCCGGTGAGGCGTAGCTCCCGTAGTGCGAGAAGACCGCCGCGAGGATCGCGACGCCGAACAGGCCGCCCGTCTCACGCACCGTGTTATTGGCACCCGCGGCCACGCCGGAGTCGTTGATGGGGACCGAGCCCACGGCGGCGTTGGCGAGTGTGGGGAAGACACACGAGATACCGATGCCCGACACGATCAGCGGAAGGATCAGACTGCCGTAACCCACGCCCGGTTCGGCGGCCAGCCCGAGCCAGCCGAGCCCCAGGCCCATCAACAGCAGGCCACCCGCCATGAACGGCCGGTTGCCGAATTTGTCGGACAGTGTGCCGGCGAGGGGTGCCACCAGCATCGGCATCGCGGTCCAGACGAGGATGCGCACCCCCGCTGCCAGCGGGGAGTAGCCCAGCCCGACCTGGAACATCTGGGCGATCATGAAAAGTGAGCCGATCAGCGAGAAACTCAGGAAGAAGGCCACTCCGCCCGAGGTGGCGAACCCGCGCCGACGGAAGTACGCCAGCGGCATCATCGGGAACCGGGCCCGGCGCTCGCGAACCAGGAAGGCGACGATCAGGGCCACGCCCACGATGAGCGCGCCGATCACCTCAACGCTGCCCCAACCGGCAGCCGGCGCCCGGACCGGTGCCCACACCAGCGCGAACAGGCCGAGCGCGATCAGCGGCAATCCCACCAGGTCCAGCTGCGGGCGAGGACCGTGGCTCTCCCACAGACGCACCATGGTCAACACGATGGCCACGGCTCCGTCCGGCACGTTGTTCCAGAAGATCCACTGCCAGGTGGTGCCCTCGGTGTTCGCGCCACCGAGCAGCGGCCCGGCGGCCACGCCCAGACCGGTGATGGCACCCCAGATCCCGATCGCCGCGCCCCGCTTCACCATTGGGAAGGCCTCACTGATCAGGGTCAGTGTCAGCGGCAGCACCGCCGCCGCGCCGATGCCCTGCACGAGCCGCGCCGCGATGAGCGTTTCCACACTGGTCGACAGCGCGCACGCGACGGAGGCCGCGGTGAACACCCCGAGACCGGCGACGTACATGCGTCGCCTGCCGAACCGGTCGCCCAGCGCCGCGCCCGTGAGCATCAGGGAGGCGAACGCAAGGTTGTAGGCGTTGATCGTCCACTCGAGATCGGACAGGCTCGCATTCAGATCCGTCCGCAACGACGGGAGCGCCGTGGCGACAACCACCACGTCCAAAGAAGTGATGAAAGCGCCGATCGATGCCAGGATCAGTGTCCAGGCCACCCGCACCGGGCGAACGGCCACGTGCGCAGCGTCACGCATGGCCGACGCCCGCGAAACCGCCGGGGCAGCTGGGGTGCGGCGCAGCGGGCATGCACCGAACTGTGCCCGCCGTAAAGGATTCATCCAACAAGGGATTTCTCCGCTTCATATACGAGAAAAGCCATTCCGTGAATTTACGCAATGGCGGTAAGGTCAGTCGCCTCACTACTGATAAGGACCAGAACCGAGACCGGAATTCATCGCCTGCTGCCGAAATTCCCGGCGCGCGGCCGTCGATCGGAGCCGTCCGCGTCTATATCGCGGGGCTGCGGCCCAGGAAGGCGACAAGCTGGTCACTGGGGTCGGCCCGTCGCGACGCCGCGACGGGGGCCGCGAACAGTGAATGGCGCAGGACTTCATCGACCACCAGGGGGGACAGCATCAGCAAGTCGACCGCCAGGGTCGGCGGAATCCGCCGGTGGCTGCCGCAGGCCACGGAAATGTCCCACCCATGCACTGCGATCTCAATGGCGCCCGTGATCGCCACCAGTTCGGCCGGCAGCGGATGCCCGGCCACGGCGACTGAGTGACCGGAGTGTTCGGCCACGGCCCACGCGTGCAGAAGCCGTCGCGTACCGTCTCGGTAGGCCGCCACGAGGCCCGCTGCCGGGTCGCCGTCGGCGCGCCTCTCGGGACCTCCGCCCCCAGCCGGAACCAGGTCGACGGAGCGGTGTTCGACACCCTGCCGCAGCACCCCGACCGACTCGTTGACGTGACGCAACAGCGCATACAGGTCCCAGTCAGCGCAGGGCGTCGGACAGGACAGGAATCCGGCCGTGACCGTTTCCATGCTCTCCAAGCCGTAACCGATCGCCCGCTCCAGCAGATCGGCCGGACCGATCAGCGTCATGAGCTCGTCGGCACGCGGGCAGGGGCCAGGCTCACAGGCAGGCCGAAGGGGGCAAAGAGGTCCGGGTCGTTGAACGAGATGATCCGCGAGATCCCGGTACGCGTAAGGGTGAGCACCTGCACCGCGTGCGCACGATGGATGCCGTCGTGCGCGAAATATGCCGCGACGGCGGACTGTCCGTTGGCCTCGGTGCGGACCATGCGGGCCATGCCTGGTCCGGCGAAGACCTTAGTCGCGATGAACCGTCCGACCGCTGAACGGCCGGCGAACCAGGTCGCGTTCGGGGGCATCTCCAAAGCGACGTCGTCGCGCAGCAGCCGCAACAGGGCATCGATGTCGGCGTTCTCGAATGCCAACATGTACTGGTCGAGCAGCGCCCGGTGACCTGGTTCGTCGGGCTCGGCGAGCGCTTCTTCCACAGGCGCGATCCGCTCAAGGTGGGCCCGCGCGCGCTGCAGTGCGCTGTTGACCGCTGCCGGTGTCGTGTCGAGCAGGTCGGCGACCTCTGCCGCCCGCCAGGCCACCACGTCCCGCAGGATCAGCACCGCCCGCTGCTTCGCGGGCAGGTGCTGCAGGGCGGCGATCAGCGCCAGCCGGACGCTGCCCCGCGACGCGACGATCGCAGCCGGGTCGGCCGTCATCGGGTCGCTCTGCGGCGCGGGCAGCGGCTGCACCCATGCGGTCCCCGGCTCCCCCAGAGACAGGGGCCGGTCCGGGTCGTCGCTGGCCGGACCGAGGCCGGACGGCAGCATCCGGCGGCTCCGGTGCTCCAACGCGGTCAGGCACGCGCTGGTCGCGATCCGATAGAGCCAGAAGCGCAGCGAGGAGCGCCCTTCGAAGCTGTCGTAGGACCGCCAGGCACGCAGGTACGTCTCCTGCACCAGGTC